>NZ_JAUQOO010000007.1:0-275215 GCF_030580745.1 Pseudomonas serbiensis | reverse complement strand
TCCCGGTGCTGGACCTGACCGATAACGAACTGGCCAAGCTGCATATCCGGCATATGGTCGGCGGGCATGCCGAGCGGGTGGATGATGAAGTGGTGCTGCGCTTCGAGTTCCCGGAACGGCCGGGCGCTCTGTTCAACTTCCTCAACAAGCTGGGCGGGCGCTGGACCATCTCGATGTTCCACTACCGCAACCACGGCGCCGCCGATGGCCGCGTAGTGGCCGGGCTGGTGGTGCCGGAAGAGGAACGGCATCTGGTGGGCGCAGCGCTGGAGGAGATTGGCTATCCGTACTGGGATGAGAGCCAGAATCCGGCGTACAAGCTGTTTCTGGGGTAAGCGGTCTGTGGGTGTAATGCTGATCTAAGGCATGCATATCACTTGCGGGATGGGCCTTGGCCGCGACGACTTGCTTACAGGCAACATGTTTTCAGCGCCTGAAACTATGCTGTCGCGGCCAAGGCCCCTCCCACGGATTGTGATTCCAGCCACCCGATTTCCACCTTGATTTGCTACGCTCAATACAGCTTCGCCAGCAAGGGATGTCCGCAATGGAATACATCACAGCGCTGAAAACCCTGCATATAGCCGCCATCACGCTATGGTTGCTCAGCGCCTTCGGGCTGGCTTTCTGGGTCATCAAGAAGCATGTTCATGACCGCCTTTTGCAACGCCCGGCCTTGTTTGTCTGGCTGCTGATGGCTGTCTGCCTGACGATCCTGCCTTTCAGCGGCTGGTGGCTGGTTCATCTGCTCGGCTGGTCACTGGGGCAGACGTGGGTGCTGGCCAGTAGCGTGCTTTATGTTGTGGGGCTTTTCAGTTGGGTCTGGCTGGTGAGTCGGCTGGCCGGGAAGGCTGGCAATCTGCGGTTCACCTTGGCGCTGGCAGTCATTACCACCGTCTGCCTTATAGTGATGGCCGGTCTGATGGTCTTCAAACCGGCTTGATCGCGGCATTTCTCAACGCAGGGAAATCACCTGCCAGCCGCGCTTCTCTGCTTCTGCACGCAGTTTCGGGTCCGGGTCCACGGCCACTGGATGGGCGACCTGTTCCAGCAATGGCAGGTCATTCATGGAATCGCTATAGAAATAGCTGCCTTCCAGACTGAATGCGTTCTCTTCAAGCCAATGATTGAGCCGAGTCACCTTGCCTTCACGGAAGCAGGGTATACCTGTCGTGCGGCCGGTATAGCGCCCGTCGATCTGCTCGCACTCGGTCGCCAGCAAGGTGTCGATCCCCAGGCGGGCGACGATTGGCGCGGTGACGAAGCGGTTTGTGGCGGTTATGACCACCAGTTTGTCACCTGCGTCGCGGTGTTTGGCGATCAGTTCCAGCGCCTTGGGCAGTACGATAGGTTCGATGCAGTCGCGCATGAAGTCCCGGTGCCATTCATCAAGCTGGGCCATTTCTGTGCGACCCAGGATTTCAAGGCTGAAATTCAGGTAGTCGTTCAGGTTGAGCGTGCCGGCCAGGTAATCTTCATAGAATGCGTCGTTGCGCGTTTTGTAGGCCACGGCATCGAGGATGCCGCGTTCGCACAGGTAATCGCCCCAAGCGTGATCGCTGTCACCGCCCAGAAGTGTGTTGTCGAGGTCGAATAAAGCCAGGCGCATGTGGTTACTCGCTGAAATAACTGAAAAAAGAGCACAAGAATACGAGGTTTTCACAAGACTTCACATAAGGTGCTAAGGCTCGTTGCTGCTTTGATCGCCTTTGTGGAACAATGCGGCGACATGCGTTTGCGAGGTTGTTGCCGTGATCGACCCCGATGGTTTCCGTCCTAATGTCGGGATTATTCTGACAAACGATGCTGGTCAGGTCCTATGGGCTCGGCGTATTAACCAAGATGCCTGGCAGTTTCCGCAGGGTGGAATCAACCCTCAGGAGACGCCGGAAGACGCGCTTTATCGTGAATTGAATGAAGAAGTCGGGCTGGAACGACAGGATGTGCAGATTCTGGCCTGTACCCGAGGCTGGTTGCGCTATCGTCTGCCGCAACGACTGGTCCGTACTCATAGCCAACCGCTATGTATCGGCCAAAAACAGAAATGGTTTCTCCTGCGCCTGATCTCCAACGAGCAGCGGGTGCGGATGGATTTGACCGGTAAACCGGAGTTCGATGGCTGGCGCTGGGTCAGCTATTGGTATCCGTTAGGCCAAGTGGTGACATTCAAGCGCGAGGTGTATCGACGCGCACTCAAAGAGCTTGCCCCGCGCCTTTTATCGCGCGACTGACACGGAGTTCGACCCCGAGCCATGCTCAATACGCTGCGCAAGATCGTCCAGGAAGTTAACTCCGCCAAGGATCTCAAGGCGGCGTTGGGCATTATTGTGTTGCGCGTCAAGGAGGCCATGGGTAGCCAGGTCTGCTCGGTCTATCTGCTTGACCCCGAAGCCAACCGTTTTGTGCTGATGGCTTCCGAGGGCCTGAACAAGCGCTCCATCGGCAAGGTGAGCATGGCGCCGAACGAAGGCCTTGTGGGCCTTGTCGGTACACGCGAAGAGCCGCTGAACCTCGAAAACGCTGCCGATCACCCCCGTTATCGCTACTTTGCCGAAACCGGTGAAGAGCGTTATGCCTCTTTCCTGGGCGCGCCGATCATCCATCACCGTCGTGTGGTTGGCGTGTTGGTGATCCAGCAAAAGGAGCGGCGTCAGTTCGACGAAGGGGAAGAAGCCTTCCTCGTCACCATGAGTGCCCAACTGGCAGGCGTAATCGCCCATGCCGAAGCCACTGGCTCGATCCGCGGTCTGGGTCGTCAGGGCAAGGGTATCCAGGAAGCCAAGTTTGTCGGCGTGGCCGGTTCGCCCGGTGCGGCGGTTGGCGTGGCGGTGGTCATGTTGCCACCCGCCGATCTGGAAGTGGTCCCCGATAAAGCTGTCACTGATATCGATGCCGAACTGGCGCTGTTCCAGAATGCGCTGGAAGGCGTGCGCAATGACATGCGTACCCTGTCAGCCAAGCTTGCGACCCAGTTGCGGCCTGAAGAGCTGGCACTGTTCGACGTTTACCTGATGATGCTCGACGACGCTTCGCTGGGTAGCGAAGTGACCAATATCATCAAGACCGGCCAATGGGCGCAGGGTGCCTTGCGTTCGGTGGTGAACGAGCACGTCAACCGTTTCGAGCTGATGGACGACGCCTACTTGCGCGAGCGTGCATCGGACGTCAAGGATTTGGGTCGCCGCTTGCTGGGTTACCTTCAGGAAGCCCGGCAGCAGGCACTGGTCTACCCCGACAACACCATTCTGGTCAGTGAAGAACTGTCACCGGCGATGCTGGGTGAAGTGCCGGAAGGCAAGCTGGTCGGGCTGGTGTCGGTACAGGGCTCGGGTAACTCCCATGTCGCGATTCTGGCGCGGGCCATGGGGATTCCCACGGTCATGGGCCTTGTGGACTTCCCTTATTCCAAGGTGGATGGGATCGACCTGATCGTCGATGGCTATCACGGTGAAGTCTTCACCAACCCCAGCGACATCATGCGCCAGCAGTTCACCAAGGTGGTGGAGGAAGAGCGTCAGCTGTCCCAAGGGCTCGATGCCCTGCGCGAGCTGCCTTGCGTGACACTGGATGGTCATCGCATGCCGCTGTGGGTCAATACCGGCTTGCTGGCTGACGTCGCACGTGCCCAACAGCGTGGCGCCGAAGGTGTGGGCCTGTATCGCACCGAAGTGCCGTTCATGATCAATCAGCGTTTCCCGAGCGAAAAGGAACAGCTGGCCATTTATCGTGAACAACTGGCAGCCTTCCATCCGCTGCCGGTGACCATGCGCAGCCTGGATATCGGCGGCGACAAGGCGCTGTCCTACTTCCCGATCAAGGAAGAGAACCCGTTCCTGGGCTGGCGCGGCATTCGCGTCACCCTCGACCACCCGGAAATCTTCCTGGTGCAGACCCGCGCCATGCTCAAGGCCAGTGAAGGTCTGAACAACCTGCGCATTCTGCTGCCGATGATTTCCAGCACCCATGAAGTGGAAGAGGCCTTGCACCTTATCCATCGCGCATGGGGCGAAGTCCGCGACGAAGGCACCGATGTGCCGATGCCGCCTGTAGGCGTCATGATCGAAATTCCGGCTGCGGTCTATCAGACCCGCGACCTGGCCCGTCAGGTGGACTTCCTGTCCGTGGGCTCCAACGACCTGACCCAATACCTGCTGGCGGTTGACCGCAACAACCCGCGTGTCGCCGACCTCTACGACTACCTGCACCCGGCGGTGCTGCAAGCGCTGCAAAGCGTCGTGCGCGATGCCCATGCCGAAGGCAAGCCGGTGAGTATCTGCGGCGAGATGGCGGGCGATCCTGCTGCGGCTGTGCTGTTGATGGCGATGGGTTTCGACAGCCTGTCGATGAACGCCACCAACCTGCCGAAAGTGAAATGGATGCTGCGCCAGATCAACCTGAGCAAGGCCAAGGAACTGCTGGCCCAGTTGATGACCAACGACAACCCGCAAGTGATCAGCAGCTCGCTGCAACTGGCGCTGCGCAATCTGGGCCTGTCCCGGATGATCAATCCGGGGTCGGTCAAAGGGCATTGAGGCCGCTTCGACTGTATCGATCTGTCGCGGCCAAGGCCCCTCCCACAGGTTTGGTGTCCGTAGGAGCGCGCTTGCCCGCGATGCGTTTCAGCCCCTCCACGTTTCATCGCCCACCGCTAGAGCATCAAGCCGTGCTCCGGTAACATGCCGGACTGATTTTGGGGGCTCCCATGGAATTTGTGCTCTATCTGGCCTTGGGTGCCTGTGCGGGTGTGCTGGCCGGCCTGTTTGGCGTTGGCGGTGGCATCATTATCGTTCCGGTGCTGGTGCTCAGCTTCGGCCTGCAAGGTTTCGATGCGTCGGTGCTGACTCACCTGGCGGTCGGGACCTCTCTGGCGACTATCGTATTCACGTCGATCAACTCCGTTCGCGCTCATCACAGCATGGGCGCGGTGCGTTGGCCGATCTTTGCATGGCTGACGGTAGGCATTCTGGTGGGCGCAGGCCTCGGCTCGTTGACGGCCAGTTACATTGCCGGGCCTTATCTGCAGAAGATCATTGGTGTGTTCGCCCTGCTGGTCGCCTTGCAGATGGCGCTGGATCTGCGGCCCAAGGCCAGCCGTAGCGTGCCCGGCAAGCCAGGCCTGACAGCGGCAGGTGTGGTGATCGGCTGGGCTTCGGCGATTTTCGGGATCGGCGGCGGCTCTTTGACCGTGCCGTTCCTGACCTGGCGCAGCGTGTCCATGCAACAGGCGGTAGCAACTTCAGCGGCGTGCGGCTTTCCTATCGCGTTGGCAAGTGCAATAAGTTTCATGATTCTGGGGTGGCACGATCCCCAGCTGCCACCGCATAGTCTGGGCTTCGTTTACCTGCCCGCGCTGCTTGGCATTGCGGTCACCAGTATGTTTTTTGCGCGCTTCGGCGCCCGGCTGGCGCATAAACTGTCGCCACGTCTATTGAAACGACTGTTCGCTGCGCTGCTGTTATGCGTGGGCACCAGTTTCCTGATTTAGCTGTCTTTCGGATTCAGTCGCTCGCAAGAGCGTTCCAATTGAGGAGTTGCAATGCTGCCTTACCCGCAGATTGACCCGGTAGCCGTATCCCTCGGCCCGCTGCAAATTCACTGGTATGGACTGATGTATCTGGTCGGCATAGGTGGCGCATGGCTGCTTGCGTCGCGTCGCTTGAATGCTTTCGATCCGACCTGGACCAAGGAAAAACTCTCCGACCTGATTTTCTGGCTGGCCATGGGCGTCATTGTCGGCGGGCGTCTGGGTTATGTGCTGTTCTACGACCTGTCGGCTTATCTCGCCAATCCGCTGTTGATCTTTGAAGTCTGGAAAGGCGGCATGGCCTTCCACGGCGGTTTTGTCGGCGTGATGCTGGCGGCCTGGTGGTTTGGCAGACGCAATGGCAAGACTTTCTTCCAACTGATGGACTTCGTTGCTCCGCTGGTGCCGATTGGTCTGGGTGCCGGGCGTATCGGCAACTTCATCAATGCCGAGTTGTGGGGCAAGCCAAGCGATGTGCCATGGGCCATGGTCTTCCCGCCGTTCAGCGACCCGGCGCAACTGGCGCGTCATCCATCGCAGCTGTATCAGTTCGCCCTTGAAGGCGTGGCGCTGTTCATCATTCTCAACCTCTATGCACGCAAACCGCGCCCGACCATGGCCATTTCCGGCATGTTCGCCCTGTTTTACGGGATCTTCCGCTTTATCGTCGAGTTCGTCCGCGTGCCGGACGCGCAATTGGGCTATCTGGCGTGGGGCTGGGTCACCATGGGGCAGATTCTGAGTCTGCCGATGATTATCGCTGGTCTGGCCATGATCTGGCTGGCCTACAAGCGCGAACCTGCCAAGGCAGCGGCTTAATACTGAAACGCCGGGTGATGTTGCCCAGCGTGTTCAACGATGCAGGTAATTTATGAAGCAATATCTTGAACTAGTCGCCCATGTGATCAAGCACGGGACCTTGCAGTCCAACCGTACCGGCGTGAACACCATCAGTTTCCCCGGCGCGATGCTGCGTTATGACCTGCAGGAAGGTTTTCCGGCGATCACCACACGGCGTATGGCCTTCAAGTCGGCCATCGGCGAAATGGTCGGTTTCCTGCGTGGCGTCAGCAATGCAGCCGAATTTCGCGAACTGGGCTGCAAGGTCTGGGATCAGAACGCCAACGAGAACGCTCAGTGGCTGAACAACCCGTTCCGCAAGGGCGAGGATGATCTGGGCGAGATCTACGGCGTGCAGTGGCGCAAATGGCCGGCCTACAAGCGTATTGAAACCAGCAATGCGGCGGCGATTGAACTGGCCGTCAGCCAGGGTTACAAGCAGATCGCAGAGTCCGAAGAGGATGGCCAGAGCTTTGTGGTGCTGTACAAGGCCATCGATCAGATTCGCCAGTGCGTCGACACCATCATCAAGGATCCGGGCAGCCGCCGTATCCTGTTCCACGGCTGGAACTGCGCGCAGCTCGATGAGATGGCCTTGCCACCTTGTCACCTGCTTTACCAGTTGCACCCGAACCCGCAGACCCGGGAAATCTCCCTGACGCTGTACATTCGCTCAAACGATCTGGGCCTCGGGACGCCGTTCAACCTGACCGAAGGCGCTGCACTGCTGAGCCTGATCGGCCGCCTGACCGGCTACACGCCGCGCTGGTTCACCTATTTCATCGGTGATGCCCATGTCTACGAGAACCACCTGGACATGCTCAACGAACAGCTCACCCGTGAGCCGTTCCCGATGCCGAAACTGGTGATCTCCGACCGTGTGCCCGAGTTCGCCAAGACCGGTGTCTATCAGCCTGAATGGCTGGAGCTGATCGAACCTTCCGACTTCTCGCTGGAAGGTTACGAGCACCATCCGGCGATGACAGCACCGATGGCGGTATAGGGGGCGAGCTGCAAGCGGCAAGTTGTAAGCTGCAAGTTGCTTGAGGCTTTCAGCTTGAAGCTTGCAGCTGCTTCAATGTCCATGACTCTTGCCCACATGTGAAGGCTCGCCTTCTGCCGCCGCCACGGCGCCTGTCACTTCCAGACGCTCCAGAATTCCGCAATGGTCCGATTTACCGTCGCCACAACGGCGGCGCAGGTCCTGTAGCTGCTCCTGCAGGACTTGCAGGCTGGCGATGCGCGCATTGACGTGTTCGATGTGTTCGTCGATCAGCGCGTTGACGCTTTCGCACTGGTCCTGCGGGCTGTCGCGCAGGTTGAGCAGGCTGCGGATTTCTTCCAGCGTCATGTCCAGGCTGCGGCAGTTGCGGATGAACGACAGCCGCTCTACATGCGCCTGGGTGTACAAGCGGTAATTGCCGTCGCTGCGGGCCGGTGCAGGCAGCAGGCCTTCACGCTCGTAATAACGAATGGTTTCAACCTGAGAATCCGTCAACTTCGCCAGTTCGCCGATCTTCATATGTTTCATCTCGTTTGAGCGCTTGACCCTATAGTGGCTACAGGGTGTTCACTTGGCAACAAGTAGATCCCGGGAGCGGACCATGGGCCAGATTACAGATATTTCTCCAAAGCACGATGATCATAAAGACGGGCACAAGCACGTTGCGCATGCTCATTCTTGCTGCTCCGGCGCAGCCGCGCCTGCCACTGTCACTTTTGATGAGGCGCCCGCAGCCGGTGGGCGTTTGAGCAGTTTCCGCATCGAGCAGATGGACTGCCCGACCGAGCAGACTCTGATCCAGAACAAGCTGGGCAAGCTGCCCGGTGTGCATAAGCTGGAATTCAACCTGATCAATCGCATCCTTGGCGTCTGGCATGACCTGCCGACGACCGAGCCGATTCGTGAAGCCATCGGTGCGTTGGGCATGCAGGCCGACCCCATCGAGGAAGGCGCGAGCCAGGATGTGCCCGCGGCACCTGCGCCGAAAAAGCATTGGTGGCCTCTGGCACTGTCCGGCGTGATGGCGCTGGGCGCCGAAATCGTCCATTTCGCTCAGCTTGGCCCAACTTGGGTCGTTGCGCTGCTGGCCATTGTTTCTATCCTCAGTTGCGGCCTGACCACCTACAAAAAGGGCTGGATCGCGCTGAAGAACTTCAACCTCAACATCAACGCCTTGATGAGCATCGCGGTGACCGGCGCGGTCCTGATCGGCCAATGGCCTGAAGCGGCGATGGTGATGTTCCTGTTTACCGTGGCCGAACTGATCGAGGCCAAGTCTCTGGATCGTGCCCGTAACGCCATCAGCAGTCTGATGCAGTTGACGCCCGATGTGGCGACCGTCAGGCAGAGTGATGGAAGCTGGGTCGAAACCGAGGTCAAGAGCGTCGAAATGGGCGCTATCGTGCGGGTTCGGCCGGGTGAGCGGATCGGCCTTGATGGCGAGGTGGTATCGGGTAACTCGACCATCGATCAGGCGCCGATTACCGGTGAAAGCCTGCCTGTGGAAAAAACCGTGGGCGACAAGGTGTTTGCCGGCACGATCAACCAGTCCGGCTCGCTTGAGTACCGGGTGGCGGCTGCCGCGAGCCATTCCACGCTGGCGCGGATCATCCATGCGGTGGAAGCGGCTCAAGGCGCGCGGGCTCCGACCCAGAGTTTTGTCGATAGCTTTTCGCGAATCTACACACCGGTGGTTTTCCTGACCGCACTGGCCGTGGCCCTTGTTGCGCCACTGTTCTTCGGCGGTGCCTGGTTTGACTGGATCTACCGGGCATTGGTGTTGCTGGTTGTTGCCTGTCCTTGTGCTTTGGTGATTTCTACCCCGGTGACCATCGTCAGCGGTCTGGCCGCTGCGGCGCGCAAGGGGATTCTGATCAAGGGTGGCGTCTATCTGGAAATGGGCGAAAAGCTCGATTACCTGGCCCTCGACAAGACCGGCACTATCACCCACGGCAAGCCCGTGCAGACCGACTATCTACCACTGGATGTGACTGTCGCCGACAATGCGCCAGCCATTGCTGCCAGCCTGGCTGGTCGTTCCGATCATCCGGTTTCCCAGGCCATCGCCAAGGCGTCGGGGCAAGGGCAGGGTGTGCATGAGGTCAGTGCGTTCGAGGCATTGCCGGGGCGTGGCGTGAAAGGCGAGATCAATGGCCAGCTCTACCACCTGGGCAACCACCGTCTGGTCGAAGAACTGGGGCTGTGCTCGCCGGAGCTTGAAGCCAGGCTCGATGCGCTGGAAATACAAGGCAAGACCGTGGTTCTGTTGCTGGACACCTCTGGCCCGCTGGCGCTGTTCGCGGTCGCCGATACGGTCAAGGACAGCAGCCGCGAGGCTATCGCCCAGTTACACGAGCTTGGTATCAAGACCCTGATGCTGACCGGTGACAACCCGCACACCGCCAAGGCCATCGCTGCGCAAGTGGGGATCGATCAGGCTCAGGGCAATCTGCTGCCTGTGGATAAGTTGCAGGCCATTGAAGACCTGTATACCCGCAAGCATCGCGTCGGCATGGTGGGCGATGGCATCAACGATGCACCTGCGCTGGCCCGTTCGGAGATCGGTTTCGCCATGGCAGCGGCGGGCACCGACACGGCCATTGAAACTGCTGATGTCGCACTGATGGACGACGATCTGCGCAAGATCCCGGCGTTTATCCGACTGTCACGCGATACTTCGGCAATTCTCAAACAGAACATTGCGTTGGCGATTGTCACCAAGGTGTTCTTCCTGGGGATTACCTTTGCGGGTATGGCGACCATGTGGATGGCGGTGTTTGCCGACATGGGCGTGAGCTTGCTGGTGGTATTCAACGGGTTGAGATTGCTCAAGAAGTGAGCAATTTGGGGTTTTTTCGCGAATGAATTCGCTCCTACCGTAGGAGCGAATTTATTCGCGAAAGCGTAATCAACCAAACCTCTCCTGCCCCCAGGCAATAAAGGTCTCCAGCAACCCCTTCAATACCTCTTGGGTCGGCGCAGCAAGATCAGGGCGGTAATGGAAAGGGGCGAACTCTTCCATGTAGGTGCTCTGCGCCAGTTCCAGCTGTACGGCGTGGATATTGTTGGCCGGGTCGCCGTAATGGCGGGTGATATGGCCGCCCTTGAAGCGGCCATTGAGCACATGGCTGTAGTCCTTGGCCGCTGCACACAGGCTTTCCAGCCTGCCTGCCAGTTGCGGATCACAACTGGCACCGTTGAAGGTGCCGAGGTTGAAGTCCGGCAGTCGCCCGTCGAACAGATGCGGGACGTGGCCGCGAATGGAGTGGGCATCGAACAGCAGCGCATAACCGAACTCATCGCGCAGGCGTTGCAGCTCTTGCTCCAGGGTCTGGTGGTAAGGTACCCAGATCTGTTGCAGGTAGCTGGCGCGCTCGGCCGCGTCGGGTTCCTGGCCGTCCTTGAACAGCGGCACGCCGTCGAACAGGATCGAAGGAAACAGCCCGGTTGTCGCACCGGCATACAGCGGTTTGTCGTCGGACGGGCGATTGAGGTCGATGACGAAGCGCGAATACTCGGCAGCCAGGGTGCTGGCCCCCAGTTCGGCGGCGAAGTCGTACAGCTGCGGGATGTGCCAGTCGGTATCCGGCAGGCTCAAGGCTTCGTCCACCAGCCCGGCTTCGACTGCCGGTGTCAGCTTCAAGCCGGCATGAGGCATGCTGATCAGCAGCGGGACCCGGCCACGCTTGAATGTCAGAACGTTATCCACAGGGCTCTCCTTCAGATCGATGATTCGACGCCGTGGCGCACGATACGTTTGTCCAGATCGCCGCCCAGCCAGTAGGCCAGATCGGCAGGGCGTTCGATGTTCCAGGCGACGAAGTCCGCTACCTTGCCGGTTTCCAGCGAGCCATGGGTTTTATCCAGGCCCAGTGCTTTCGCGGCATTGAGGGTGACGCCCGCCAGGGCTTCTTCAGGCGTCATGCGGAACAGTGTGCAGGCCATGTTCAGCATCAGGCGCAGTGACAGGCCGGGCGAGGTACCGGGGTTCATGTCGGTGGAGATGGCGATAGGCACGCCATGCTTGCGCAGGGCTTCCATCGGCGGCAACTGGGTTTCGCGCAGAAAGTAATAGGCGCCCGGCAGTAGCACGGCGACGGTTCCGGCAGCAGCCATGGCAATGGCATCGTCTTCGGTCATGAACTCCAGATGGTCCGCCGACAAGGCCTGATAACGCGCCGCAAGGCTTGAGCCGCCCAGTGACGAAAGCTGTTCGGCGTGGAGTTTCACCGGCAAGCCCAGTTGCTTTGCGGTGATGAACACCTGCTCGACCTGAGCTGGCGAAAACGCCAGGTACTCGCAGAACGCATCCACGGCATCCACCAGACCTTCCTCGGCCAGCGCCGGAAGCATTTCGTCGCAGATATGCCGGATGTAATCGTCGGCGCGGTCAGCGTATTCCGGGGGCAGGGCGTGGGCAGCCAGGCATGTGCTGCGCACGGTGACGGGCAGGCTGCTGCCCAGGCGACGGATCACCTTGAGAATCTTGCGTTCGCTTGGCAGATCCAGGCCGTAGCCGGACTTCATCTCTACCGTGGTCACGCCGTCGCGAAGCAGATGCTTCAAGCGCCGCTCGGCACTGGCGAACAGTTCGTCTTCGCTGGCCGCTCGTGTTGCCCGCACGGTGCTGGCAATGCCGCCACCCGCAGCGGCGATGTCGGCATAGCTCACACCTTGCAGGCGCTGCTCGAATTCACCGCTGCGATTGCCACCGAACACCGTATGGGTGTGGCAATCGATGAGGCCCGGAGTAACCCAGGCGCCGCCCAGGTCTACGGTGCTGCCAAAATCTGTTTCCGAGAGCTGATTGTGAGGCCCGATCCAGTGGATGAACTCTCCAGAGGTCACGATGGCGGCATCCTCGATGATCGAGTAGTTGCCTTGCGCCATGGTTGCGATGTGACAGTTCTTCCAGAGTGTTGTCATCCCGGGCCTCCTTGGGTCATTGGGTGTTTTTGGTATGTCTGGGTTTTATCCACAGGTAGTAGGCGATAACCAGCAGCACAATCCAGATCGCGCCGACGATCAGCGCAGCCCGGTTGTTCGGGAAATAGCCCAGCACGCCGAAGATGAACAGCATGAAGACGATGGCGGCAGCCGGCCCATAAGGCCAGAACGGCACCGGGAACTTCAGTTGTGCGACTTCTTCGGGGTTCATGGAACGGCGCATGGCGACCTGGGTCAGCAGGATCATCAGCCATACCCAGACCGTGGCGAAGGTGGCCAGCGAAGCGATGAGCAGGAAGACGTCCTTCGGGATCAGGTAGTTGAGGAGCACGCCAGCCAGCAGCGTCACGCCCATCACCACGACCGTCATCCATGGCACGCCCTGACGCGACAGCCTGGCGAAACCGGCAGGTGCCTGACCTTCAAGCGCCATGCCATACATCATGCGGCCTGCGCCGAAGATGTCGCTGTTGATCGCTGACACCGCTGCCGAGATCACCACGATATTGAGAATGGTCGCTGCCGAGGCGATGCCCAGATTGTCGAAAATCTGCACGAACGGGCTGCCTTGGGTACCGATCTGCGGCCATGGGTAGATGGACATCAGCACAAACAGCGTCAGGACGTAGAACAATAGAATGCGCAGCGGCACGGCATTGATGGCCTGTGGCAGCGTGCGTTGAGGATTCTTGGCTTCGCCGGCCGTGATGCCGATGATTTCGATGCCGCCAAAGGCGAACATCACCACTGCCAGCGAGGCGATCAGGCCGCCAATGCCATTGGGCATGAAGCCGCCGTGGGTCCAGAGGTTGCTGATGCCGATGGTGTTGTCACCGCTGGATGAGCCAATGCCGAACAGCATGATGCCGAAACCTGCGACGATCATCGCCACGATGGCGCCGACCTTGAGCAGCGATAGCCAGAACTCGGTTTCACCGAAGACCTTGACGTTGCACAGGTTGAGCGCGCCGATCAGGAACACGATGCCCAGCACCCAGATCCAGCGTGGCACTTCCGGGAACCAGAAGCCCATGTAGATCCCGAACGCGGTGACATCGGCCAGGCAGACGATGATCATCTCGAAAGCGTAGGTCCAGCCCAGCACGAAACCCGCCAGAGGGCCGAGGTAGCGGCTGGCGTAATGGCTGAACGAGCCGGAGGTCGGGTTATGCACGGCCATCTCGCCAAGGGCGCGCATGACCATGAAGACCGCCGCGCCGCCGATCAGGTAAGCCAGCAGAACCGCAGGCCCCGCTTGCTGAATCGCGGCGGCGGAACCATAGAACAACCCTGTGCCGATGGCAGAGCCCAGAGCCATGAAGCGAATGTGGCGGGCGGATAACCCGCGTTTCAAACCATCTTTTGACGTCATTTCCGTCCATCTCATTACTGGGTATGGCAAATAGCTGCGAGAACACCTGCTTTCGGCTTCCCGCAGCGAACTACCATTGCGAGCCCTGCCAGGCTCGCGGTACATCACAGACTGGGTAGCAGACGTGCAGGAACCAACTGGTTCAGGCAAGTTGAGGACAACAGCTGGCTGGCAGCTTCTATGTCCGGTGCAAAAAAACGATCCTTCTCATAGGGCGGTACTTTGCTGCGCAGCGCGGCACGGGCCTGCTCCAGTTTCGGAGAGGTTTTAAGGCCGTTGCGCAAGTCCAGACCCTGGCATGCAGCCAGCCATTCTACGGCAAGAATCCCGCGAACGTTTTCTGCCATTTCCCATAACCGCTTGCCGGCTGCCGGAGCCATGGAAACATGGTCCTCCTGATTGGCTGAAGTCGGCAGGCTGTCGACGCTGTGTGGATGGGCCAAAGCCTTGTTTTCACTGGCCAGGGCGGCAGCGGTGACCTGGGCGATCATGAAGCCGGAGTTGACCCCGCCGTTGGCCACCAGGAAGGGCGGCAACTGCGACATGTGCTTGTCCATCATCAGCGAAATGCGGCGTTCGCTCAGGGAACCGATTTCCGCGATGGCCAGCGCCAGGTTATCGGCGGCCATGGCAACCGGTTCCGCGTGGAAGTTGCCGCCGGAGATCACATCGTTTTCGGCAGCGAATACCAGCGGGTTGTCGGAGACGGCGTTGGCTTCGATCTCCAGCACTTCGGCAGCCTGACGCAACTGGGTCAGGCAGGCACCCATGACCTGTGGCTGGCAGCGCAGCGAGTACGGGTCCTGAACCTTGTCGCAGTTGCGATGGGACTCGGACACTTCGCTGCTTTCCCCCAACAGGTCGCGATAGCAGGCTGCTGCATCGATCTGACCGCGCTGACCGCGAGCGGCATGGATGCGGGCGTCGAAAGGCGAGCGCGAACCGAGCACGGCTTCCACGGTGAGGGCGCCGCAGGCCATGGCTCCGGCGAACAGGTCTTCACCCTCGAACAGGCCGCGCAGTGCGAACGCGGTGGAAACCTGCGTTCCGTTGAGCAATGCCAGACCTTCCTTGGCAGCCAGAGTCAGCGGTTTCAGGCCTGCAACTTCAAGCGCATCGACGGCATCGAGCCATTCGCCTTTGTAGCGAGCCTTGCCTTCGCCCAGTAGCACCAGAGACATATGGGCCAGTGGCGCGAGGTCACCGGAAGCACCGACCGAACCCTTGAGCGGGATATGCGGATAGACCTCGGCATTGATCAGGGCGATCAAGGCATCGATCACCAGACGCCGGATACCGGAGAAACCACGGCTCAGGCTGTTGACCTTGAGCACCATGATCAGGCGCACCAGATCGTCGCTGATCGGCTGCCCGACACCGGCGGCATGGGACAGCACCAGAGAGCGTTGCAGGTTTTCCAGGTCCTCGCTGGCAATGCGGGTCGAGGCCAGCAGGCCGAAACCGGTGTTGATGCCATAGGCCGTGCGGTTCTCGGCGAGAATGCGCTCCACACAGGCCACGCTGTCTTCGATCTGCTGATCGGCGCTGCTATCGAGCTTCAGCGTTACCGGTTGCTGATAGATTGCACGCAGTTGCGCCAGGGTCAGTTGGCCCGGGATCAGATTCAATGACTTGGCAGATGGTTTGGTCACGATGCAGCTACTCCTTGATTGATGTCAGGCGACTGCTTTTTTGCAGCGCGTCGCCTTGCAGCCCTGTTGTCATGGGGTTGTCGTCTGTTCACGACAGTGCCGGAAAATCCTCTCCAGCACTTCTTCGTTCTTGAGTACGGCTACGCTGCTGGCAATATCCGGGGCCAGCCAGCGGTCTTCGTCGTAAGCGGGGATCTGCTCGCGCAGCGCGCGCCAGGCCATGCCGGTACCTGCCCCGAAACGCTGTTGTTTGAGAAACTCGAACGCCTGGGCCGCCAGCAGGTATTCGATGCCCAGAATCTGCGTCGCGTTGCCCAGTACCTTGTGCAGCTTCAAGGCAGCGCTGGTGCCCAGGCTCAGATGATCTTCCTGCAAGCCCGAGGTGACATAGTTATCGACCACCGCCGGTTGTGCCATCTGGCGGTTTTCTGCGCACAGCGAAGCGGCCACGTACTGGACGATCATCATCCCCGAATTGACGCCCGGCTGGCTGACCAGAAAAGCCGGCAAGCCGCTGACGGCCGGGTTGATCAGCCGATCCAGACGCCGCTCGGCAATCGAGCCCAGCTCCGCAACCGCCATGCACAGCAGATCTGCCGCCATGGCGACTGACTGGCCGTGCGGGTTGGCTTGCGACACCACGCGGTAATCCTCTGGAGTGCCCAGCAGCAAGGGGTTATCGGTGACTGCATTCAGCTCGGTTTCGACCTGCCTGATCGCGTGGGCCAGTTGGTCCCGCGTTGCGCCATGCACTTGTGGTATCGAACGAATGCTCAGTGCATCCTGGGTACGAATGCCTTGGCTGCTGGCGAGAACTTCGCTGCCCGCCAGCAGGCTGCGCAGGTTCTTGCCGACCTGTTGCATACCCGGATGTGGTTTGAGAGCGATGATGGTTTCATCGAAGGCATCGAGCTGGCCGCGCAGTGCTTCAAAGGTCATGGCACCGATCACGTCTGCCCATTGTGTCAGGCGCGTGGCGTCGGCAATGGCCAGACAGCTCAGGCCGGTCATGCAGGGTGTACCGTTGACCAGACACAGCCCGTCCTTGGCACCCAGCTCGACGGGGGACAGGCCTTCTTCGCTCAATGCCTGCTGCGCCGAAATGATCTGCCCGCGATAACTGACCTGACCCACACCCAGCAGCGCAATGCCGACGTGCGCCATATGGGTCAGATAACCCACCGACCCCTGCGATGGCACTTGCGGCGTGATGCCTTGATTGAGCAAGGCCAGCAGCGCTTGCACAACCTGTCTATGGATGCCGGACTTGCCCTGGCTGTAGTTGAGAATCGCGGCACAGATGATGGCCCGCGTCTGCTCGTCGGGCAGTGGTGCGCCTACGCCACAGGCATGGCTGAGCAATGTGTTGCGCGACAGGCGACTGAGTTGTTCGTCTGCCAGTGAGACATTGCACAGCGCACCGAGGCCGGTATTCACACCGTAAGCCCGTTCGCCGCTGGCAACGATGCGCTGGACGATGGCCTGGGCATTGTCGATGCGCGCCCAGGCCTGCTCCGACAGTATCAGGTGCGCGCCATCACGAGCCACGGCCACCACGTCCTGCCAGCCTGTCGGGGCATCACCGAAAACAATCTGTCTGGCTCGTGACATCGACACCATCCTTAAAGAGTGACTGCGCGCCGTTGCACGAAGCGATCAACGTAATCGTCGGCGGGCGAGTGAAGGATTTCCTTGGGCGTTCCGACCTGAATCAGGCGGCCATCCTTGAGAATCGCGATCCGGTTGCCGATACGCACGGCTTCGTCCAGGTCGTGGGTAATGAACACGATTGTTTTCTTCAGCGTCGATTGCAGCTCCAGCAACTGGTCCTGCATCTCGGCGCGGATCAGCGGATCGAGAGCGCTGAACGCTTCATCCATCAGGATGATGTCGGTGTCGGCCGCCAGTGCCCGTGCCAGACCAACGCGCTGACGCATGCCGCCAGAGAGCTGATGCGGGTATTTGTTCTCGTAGCCTTTGAGGCCCACGGTGGTGATCCAGTGTTGCGCACGCTCCTGGCAGAGCGCTTTGCTCTCGCCGCGCACCTTCAGGCCGTACGCCACGTTGTCCAGCACACTCTTGTGCGGCAGCAGGCCGAAGCTCTGGAACACCATGCTGATCTTGTGACGACGGAATTGGCGCAGGGCTTCCATGTCGTACCGCAGGATATCTTCGCCATCCACCAGAATCTCGCCACTGGTAGGATCGATCAGGCGATTGAAATGGCGCACCAGCGTCGATTTGCCCGAGCCCGACAATCCCATGATGACGAATATCTCGCCGCTACCGATCGACAGCGACAGGTCGTTGACGCCGACCACACAGCCGGTCTGGGCCAGCACCTGATCCTTGCTCTTGCTCTGTTGCACCATCGCCAGCGCTTCTTTCGAGCGGCTGCCGAATATCTTGAACACGTTTTTGACGACGATTTTGTTCGGTTCCAGGCTCATTATTTGCTCGCCTCATGCCGTGGGCGGCCATAGGCCTGCGTGATGCGGTCGATGACAACCGCCAGAATGACAATGGCCAGACCGGCTTCCAGGCCGCGCCCGACATTGAGGGTCTGGATACCCACCAGAACGTCCTCGCCCAGACCTCGGGCACCGATCATCGAAGCAATCACGACCATCGACAGCGCCATCATGGTGGTCTGGTTGATCCCGGCCATGATGCTTGGCATCGCCAGTGGCAGTTGCACGCCGAACAGTTGTTGCCAGCGATTGGCACCAAAGGCGTTGATCGCCTCCATCACCTCGCCATCGACCTGACGGATACCCAGGTCGGTCAGACGAATCAGCGGCGGCGCGGCGTAAATCACGGTAGCGAAGATCGCCGGGACCTTGCCCAGGCCGAACAGCATCAGCACCGGGATCAGGTAAACGAAGCTGGGCATGGTTTGCATGATGTCCAGCAGCGGCATCAGCACCGAGCGCAGGCGGTTGCTGCGTGCCGAAAGAATGCCCAGAGGAATGCCGATCAACACCGCGATGAACGTGGCGACCAGCATCAGCGCCAATGTCTGCATCAGCTTGTCCCACAGCCCGACAGCGCCGACGAGGAACAGCAGGCCGACAATCAATGCGGTGGTGACGATTTTCCGGGTCGCATGCCAGGCAATGCCGCCGACGACCATCAGCACCAGCCACCAGGGTGCCATACGCAGCAGGCTTTCCAGATTGACGATGGCCCACAGCAAGGTATCGGAGATGTGCCGGAACACATCGCCGTACTCGGTGACCAGCGCATCAACCCCGTCGTTGACCCAGTTGGCAATGGAGAAGGTAAAACTTTCGGGAAACATAAGGTGCTCTCGATCAAGTTGTCAGGCACAGCACTGTCGCCTGTGCCTGCGCAGATAATCTGCTCCGGGGTTTACAGAGAGGCCTCAACCTTTTTCGCAGCGTCTTCGCTGACCCACTTGTGCCAGACTTCCGGGTGTTCCTTGAGGAAAATCTTCGCCAGTTTCGGCGATTCGATCCGCTCCTTGGCCATGCGTCCCAGGTTCTGGTTCAGCAGGTCGATAGGCAGGTTGACCTTCTCCAGTACGGCGACCAGTTCAGGTGCCTGTTCGTGGAAAGCCTTGGACACACCGACCTTGATATCGATGGTCTTGTTGACGCCTGGTTCTTCCAGACGAACCAGATCGACTTGCCCCATCAACGGAGTGGGCGACCAGTAATACGTCAGGATCGGCTCACCGCGCTTGTAGCTGGACAGAATAGCCGCGTCCAGTGCCGGGCCGGTGCCTGGGCGGAAGTTGGTGTACTTGCTTTCCAGGCCGTAGGTCTTGAGCATTTCGCTGTTTTCCAGCTCGCAGGTCCAGCCGGCGGGGCAGTTGTAGAAGCGGCCTTTGCCGGGTTCTTCCTGATCCCTGAACACGGCTGAGTATTGAGCCAGATCTGCGATTGACTTCAGGTTCGGTGCCTTGGCTTCCAGCTTGCGCCTGGCATCGCCTTCAATCACATAGCGCGGCACGTACCAGCCTTCGACTGCGCCGACCACGGGCGCGCCGACGCCTACGACTTTTCCAGCCGCTGCGGCCTTGTTCCAGACTTCGCTGCGGCCTATCCACTCTTCTGCGAAGATTTGAATGTCATTGGTGCTCAGGGCGTTTTCCATGGCTATGGAATTGCCCGGCAACGCATCCACGCTGCAACCGTAGCCTTTGCTCAGGACGACTTGAAGAATGTCGGTCAGCAACATCGCGCTTTCCCAGTTCAGACCGGCAAACTTGACCGGCTTGCCTGACTCGCACCACCCGGCCGCTTGACTTGCACCGGCGCTGACCAGCAGGCCAGCAGATACCAGAGTGGTTAACAGCGCTTTTTTCATTTTCATTGTCGATGCTCCAAAGCCTGAAAGGGATGACGGCAGCTTCAAGTAGGCATCCGGCCTGTGGGCGTTATCAGTGTCTATCCTGACTTTTTCGATGTGACGGCTCTGAGCCGCCACATCCATGGCAAATGCCCTTAACGCCCGATCATCGGCAGGTTCAAGCCCTGCTCTTTGGCGCAATCAATCGCTATCTGGTAACCGGCATCGGCGTGACGCATGACGCCTGTGGCCGGGTCATTGTGCAGAACGCGGGCAATGCGCTCGGCCGCTTCATCGGTGCCGTCGCAGACAATCACCATGCCCGAATGCTGAGAGAAGCCCATGCCGACACCGCCGCCATGATGCAGCGACACCCAGGTCGCACCGCTGGCGGTATTGAGCAGGGCGTTGAGCAGCGGCCAGTCGGATACTGCGTCGGAACCGTCCTGCATGGACTCGGTTTCACGGTTGGGGCTGGAGACCGAGCCGGAGTCCAGATGGTCGCGACCGATCACCACGGGAGCAGACAATTCGCCGCTGCGGACCATTTCGTTGAACGCCAGGCCGAGTCTGGCGCGCTGTCCCAGGCCGACCCAGCAGATACGTGCTGGCAAACCCTGGAAGCTGATGCGTTCGCGGGCCATGTCCAGCCAGTTATGCAGGTGCGCATCGTCCGGGATCAGTTCCTTGACCTTGGCATCTGTCTTGTAGATGTCCTGCGGATCGCCCGACAGGGCCGCCCAGCGGAAAGGGCCTACGCCGCGACAGAACAATGGCCGGATGTAGGCGGGCACAAAGCCGGGGAAATCGAAGGCATTGGCTACGCCTTCTTCCTTGGCCATCTGACGGATGTTGTTGCCGTAGTCGAAGGTTGGAATACCTGCTTTCTGGAACGCCAGCATGGCTTCGACGTGTTCGGCCATGGACTGTTTGGCCGCTTTGACGACGGCGGCCGGCTCGGTCAGCGCACGTGCGCGGTAGTCTTCCCAGCTCCAGCCTTTGGGCAGGTAGCCATTGAGCGGATCGTGAGCGCTGGTCTGGTCGGTGACCATGTCCGGGTGCACGCCGCGACGGACCATTTCCGGCAGGATTTCAGCAGCGTTGCCGCACAGGGCGATGGAGATGGCCTTGCCTTCGGCGGTGTAGCGGGCGATACGCGCCAGGGC
Source organism: Pseudomonas serbiensis (assembly GCF_030580745.1). Lineage (NCBI taxonomy): Bacteria > Pseudomonadati > Pseudomonadota > Gammaproteobacteria > Pseudomonadales > Pseudomonadaceae > Pseudomonas > Pseudomonas serbiensis. Next base: position 254,397 of record NZ_JAUQOO010000007.1, on the reverse strand, counting down.
GTCGTCCAGGTCGGTGGCTTGCTCATCGACGTAACGGGTCTTGAGACGGAAGTCGATGCGGCTCTGCTGGCATTCGATGTTCAGCGAACAAGCTCCGGCCAGTGTTGCGGCCAGCGGCTGTGCGCCACCCATTCCACCCAGGCCTGCGGTCAGCACCCAGCGGCCTTTCAGGCTGCCGTCGTAATGCTGACGACCGGCTTCGACGAAGGTTTCGTAAGTGCCCTGAACGATGCCCTGGCTGCCGATATAGATCCAGCTGCCTGCGGTCATCTGGCCGTACATGGCCAGACCTTTGGCATCCAGCTCGTTGAAATGCTCCCAGCTTGACCAGTGCGGTACCAGGTTCGAGTTGGCGATCAGCACACGCGGCGCATTGTTGTGAGTCTTGAACACACCGACCGGCTTGCCGGATTGCACCAGCAGGGTTTCATCATCGTTGAGCCGGGTCAGGCTCTCGACGATCTTGTCGTAGCACTCCCAGTTACGCGCCGCACGCCCGATCCCGCCATAAACTACCAACTCCTTCGGATTTTCGGCCACTTCAGGATCAAGGTTGTTCATCAGCATGCGCAGCGGGGCTTCGGTCAGCCAGCTCTTTGCTGTCAGTTGTGTGCCACGGGCAGCCCGCACTTCGACGTCACGATGGCGGGTCCAGTCTTGCTTGCGGTCTTGATTATTGTCGGTCACAAAAAAATCCTCAGCGATCAATCCAAACCAGCCCGATGACGGGCGAGTGGTGCCTGGCACTCAGGCGAATTCTGTCGGGTAGAGCGTGGGGTATTTATAACCTGTCTCTACTTGTACATACAAGCATATGCAATTGATAGACCAACTTTGTCTGCTGGCTGGTGCGTGGATGGGCCGGAGGCTGAAAACCTTTGTAAACCGTGGTGTTCAAGGTTTTTACGGTCATGTGAAGTTGTTGGGGATCAATGGATGGCTTGTGACGGGCGGGATGTTTTGCACGATTTTGGGGCGATGGGTAACAGTGGGGTGGAGTGTTTGCTTTGTGCTGGGGCCTTAATGGAGAAGGCCTTGGTCTCGGGAGTGTCTGTCAGGTGCGTTGCCAAGTGGTTTGATGGCAAAAAAGGCCCCCGGATTTCCATTCTCAATAAGCAAAAACTGCGTATCAATGCGCAGGTTTTGTAAGTTAAAAACCCTATATTTACTGGTTATAAATAGAATTAAAGGCTAGAGTGACCTTGCAGAATTTAGCTTTGCATGGGAGATAAGGTATGAAGCTTGAAGATCGCATGGGCCGCTCAATTAAGCAGCGTGAAAGCGTGGTCGTCTTGCGCTCGGACTTTACGAAAATGGGGAGTGACTCTCAGGTTGGGCGCGTGCTTGCTCGATTTGTGGAGAATGGGATTCTCATTCGTGTAAGCAAGGGGGCGTTCGCCAAGACCCGCATCAACAAGTTCACGGGCAAGCCAACCCCGGCTGGAACATTGGAAATGATCGCTGCAGAGCTTTTTCGCAAGCTCAATATTTATGTAGCGCCAAGTTCACTGGTAGAGGAGTACAACAGAGGCAAATCGACCCAGATTCCAATGGGAGCGACTGTCAACACTGGATCTCGACGCATCACGCGGAAAGTGACAGTAGGGAATAGCACCTTAAATTATGAAAAAAATTCCAGACGAGCTTAAGTCTGATATAGAGGACGCTGCGACTGCAGGAATGCTGGGAAACCTCCCTGCTGCCGTAGCCGAGAAAGACCAGCACATAACGGATGCACTGAGCGTTTTAGCCCAAATTCAAATCACGCACACCGCATATCAGAAGGATCGCCTGAAGGGGGATTCGAAGCCAAAATCAGTCACGTTGGCTACACGGTTAATCTTCGCTGGTGGCACCTGCCTTTCCAAAGCTCATGGTCTTATCGAAAGGATGTCCGAAGACATTGACATCAAGGTCATGCTGGAAGACGTACCTGAAGGCTATGCCCTGCCGAACGGATTCTCAGATCGAGCGCGTTTAGGTGAGTTACATCGAGAAGTTGGACGCCATTTGACGAAAATGGGCTTCGAGTATGTAGAGCACGACAACAAGGAAAACCCCGTATCGCGCGATAACCGACGCTACTATTGCCTGCTGGTTTCATACAGTGCGCATTTTCAGGATGTTTCTGGCGTGCTTCGTCCACAACTCAAGGTCGAACTCATTCATCGTCCTCCGATATTGGCCGCTGAAACCCGTGAAATGGGATACATGCTTGACGAGTTTGTCCCTCGCGCAACTCCTCACCGCTTTTCCATGACCTGTATCACAGTGGCAGAGACCTTGGCTGAAAAGGTGGTGTCGTTACTGCGCCGCTGCGCTTGGAGCTGGGATGGACGTCAACGTGGCGAATTTGACACTGCGCTGGTTCGTCACGTCTATGATGTCTGGCGTATCGTCGGCAGCCAGCCTGAAGCCATTGAGCCTGCATGCGAAATCTTCGCTGCGATAGTTCAAAAGGATGCGGAGGAGTTCAAGGGGCAGCATCCGGAGTTTGACCTGGCTCCCTACGCGGTGCTTCGGCGAAGCTTGGTCTGTGCAGCCACCCACAAGGGGATCAAAGCTGACTTTGACGATCGTCTAAAGCCATTGCTGTATGCCACTGACAAGCCGGATTTTGAAACTTGCTACGCCACTTTTGCTTCCGTCGCGGAACGATTCCTGAATCATGGCAGCATGGGGGAGGCCCCGTAAGTCATTGTGCTTTCTGATTTGCTGGACGGTGAGCAGATCGATAAAGGCAGTTACTTCCCTCCACCAACCTAATTTCTCAATACATCCCCCCAGATTTTAATTTGTCCCATGCACAGGCTGCGCGGCCTAATCGTGTCTTTAGGATGGCAAGGTCTTGTGATGGAAAACATTCGTGCTTCAACCACTCACGCTTTCTGGTTGATGGCCAGTGTCGTGTTGGTGGCGTTGAATCTTCGGCCCGGCATGGCGGCCATCGGGCCGCTTCTGTCGGCTATTCGGGGTGATATTCCCCTCAGTTTCAGCCTGGCCTCGCTGTTGACCATGTTGCCGGTGATGGCGATGGGACTCGGGATGTTTTTCGGGATGAGGCTGGCTCAGTCATTGGGCGAGCATCGGGCAATCGGGTTGTCGCTGCTAGTGATTGGTATCGCCAGTGCGTCCCGGCTGTCCATCGATGGCGCGTTGGAGTTGATCGTGAGTGCAGTCCTCTCTGGACTGGGGATCGCGATGATTCAGGCGTTGATGCCGGCCTTGATCAAGACCCGTTTCAAGGACAACGTGTCCCTGTTCATGGGCCTGTATGTCACCTCGATCATGGGCGGTGCTGCACTGGCGGCGTCGTTCTCGCCCTTCGTGCTCAAGCAGAGCGGTAGCTGGAAGGTTTCGTTGGCGATATGGGGTGTGCTCGCGTTGCTGGCGCTGGTCCTGTGGACGTTTCAACGCTCGGCGATTCCGGTCGTCGAAGCCGCTCCCAAAGGCAAAAGTGACTCGTTTTTCGGCAATCCACGCGCCTGGTTGTTGGCCGTGTTCTTCGGCCTTGGCACGGCTTCGTACACCTGTGTGCTGGCCTGGCTGGCACCTTATTACGTGGAAAGAGGCTGGAGCGAGCAGGACGCCGGGCTGGTGCTGGGCTTCCTGACTGCGATGGAGGTTCTGGCCGGTCTGGCGGTACCTGCGATGGTCAACCAGACCCGGGACAAACGTTGGGCATTGGCTGCCTTGCTGCTGTCGATCGTTGCCGGTTTCTGCGGCCTTATCCTGTCGTTCGATCACATGCCGTTGCTGTGGCCTTGCCTGCTGGGGCTGGGTATCGGCGGTCTGTTCCCCATGAGCCTGATCATCTCGATGGACCATATCGATAACCCCGTTCGCGCCGGTAGCCTGACCGCCTTTGTGCAGGGCATCGGCTACCTGATTGCGGCGCTGTCGCCTCTGCTGGCTGGCGTCATCCGTGACCAGTCGGGGAGTTTCGAGGGGGCGTGGTGGACGTTGACAGCGGTGATGGTGGTGATGATCGGGATTGTGTTGCGGTTCAATCCTCGCCAGTACAAGGAACGCATCCGTTGAAGGTGGAGCCGGTGCAGCAGGTTAAATCACCTTCACCGCCCGCCCGATAAACTGTATCGGTCCGGTCGGTTTACCAACAGGCGAGCCCGTGGACTTCTCCAGTGTCAGCTCGAACAACTGGTTATGTTGCAGCGGTGGCAATTTATCGAGCGGTATATGCAGGGTCTGGCCCGGTTTTACCAAGCCGAGTGATACCGGTCCTTGCCAGTCGTCAGCCTTGGTCCAGAACTCCAGGGCCTTGTCCGCAGGGACTTGGGTTTCGCCCAGTGGAATGAGCTGGATTTCCTGCGAGTTGCTGGCCTGGACGACCCAGCCAGGCGCCTTGTCCTGTGGGGCGACGAGTACGACCAGGTAGGACGGTGCCTGCGATGGCTGTATGAAAAGCATCGTGCCCAGCACCAGCGATGCGGCCAGTCCGGCACCGGCCAGCCCGCGCCAGATCGAAAGGCTGTCCCACCAGCGTGTACGTTGCGGTTCGCTTCTGTTGGCGGAGAGCCCGGTGATGCTGCGTTCGATACGGCTCCAGAGTCCCGGCTCAGGCGTCACAGGTTCGACCATTGCCGTCAGCGGCAGCAGGCGCTCTTCCCAGGCATCGACTGCGGCCTGCAAATCGGGCTCATGCGCCAGCCGGTTCTGGATGTCGATTCTTTGCTGAGCAGACAAGGTGCCGAGCACGTACTCGCCGGCCAGCTCATGGATGTTTTCATTTGTAGGCCGAGTCATCCCATACACTCCCGCAAAGCCGTAAGGCTGCGCTTGATCCAGGCTTTGACCGTACCCAAGGGCGCGCCGATTTTCTGCGCGATTTCCTGATGCGAGTAGCCGTCCACGTAAGCGTGAAAAACACAGTTGCGTCGCACCGGTTCAAGCTGTTCCAGGCAGAACTGAATCCGTCCCGGATTGACGCGCCAGTCAAAGGCATCACCGGTTTCCTGCCAGCCTTCAAGGGTGGCAGCTTCGTGGTGGTCCTCGCTGCCATCGTCTTCCAGGCGTACTTCCCGGGCATGGTTGCGCAGGCGATTGAGCGCCAGATGACGGGTCACGCTGAAAATCCAGCCGCGTGCCGAACCTCTTGCCTGATCGAAGCTTGCCGCATGGGTCCAGATCTTGAGGAATGCATCATGCACGATGTCTTGCGCCAGTGCGTTGTCACGCACGAGCCGCACGACGACGCCGAGCAGCCGGGCGCTTTCCTGTTGATAGAGACGCTGCAATGCCTGGCGCTCACCGCGGGCGCAGGCATGCAGCGTGGCTTCGTAGTCAAAGAGAGATTCGTGTGAAGACACGTCGATCCGCCATCAATGGATGATTGCTGCCTCGTTGACATCACAAGGCTCCCGCGCAGCAGCATAGACTACTGACTGCGCGGCACCCCATTGAATGGCTTTGATCACTTGCTGGCCCAGAAGATGTAGTCAGCCTGGTACTTGACCACTTCCTTCGCGCCCTTGTTGCTGGCCGAGCAGGCAGTGGCTGGTGCAACGCCGCCTTTCAGTGCCACGCGCTGGATGTAGGCCGTACCGGTCAGGGCACCTTTGCCTTCAGCCGGATTGGCCTTGACCAGTTGGTAAGGCAGGTTGCCCGCGCTGGAAGGTGCAACGGCCACTTGAGTGCCGGTCAGCTTGGAGCCGTCTTTGGATTCCCAGGTAGCCGGTGGGCCGTAGTAAGTGCCGACCTGTTTGCCGCTGCGATCATTGAGGACAGCTTTGGGGCCGACGAATACCCATTCGGTTTCGGTAGCAGAGTTGGCCTTGGCGCGGCATTCGTAAGTGATCTCGCCCACGCCGGTGGTTTCCAGAGTGATCTTGTGACCGTCCGGGACCCGTACGCTTTCGGGTAGGGAGGTCTGAGCCATGGCAACAGAAGTCAGGCAAGTGAGAGCCAGGGTACTACCTGCAAGGCAGAGCAAACGTTTTGCGTTCATGCAGAAAATCTCCAGATTGTTTAACCGCGCTCAGCAACTCGAAGTGGCTGCTGTATGTACTACCCGCGAGAAAACAATCTGGATGCAGTGATTTGAAAATATTTTTTCAGGGCCGACTGAAACGGCTGCGCAACAGCAGCACACCTGCAATCGCGGCAAACCCCGAACCCATGAGAACGCCGATTTTTACCTCGTCCACCAGATGCACTGCGCCGGGGAAAGCGAGGTTGCCGATGAACAGGCTCATGGTGAAACCGATGCCGCAAAGCAGCGCCACGCCATAGAGCTGCACCCAGTTGCTGCCTTGTGGCAGGACCGCAAGCCCGGCCCGGATCGCAAGCGCCGCAGCCAGGAAAACACCGATCTGCTTGCCGACGAACAGCCCCAGCGCTACCCCGAGCGGCACAGGGTCCAGCAGGTTTTCGGCGGAAATGCCTGAAAGCGAAACCCCCGCATTGGCGAATCCGAACACCGGCACGATGGCGAAGGCGACCCAGTAATGCAGCTTTTCTTCGAGAAACAGCAGTGGCGAGCGCGCTTCTTCCTCTGGCTTGCCCAAGGGAATGCACAGCGCCAGCGCAACGCCTGCCAGCGTGGCATGCACACCCGATTGCAGCACGAAGAACCACAGCAGCGCGCCCAGTATCAGGTACGGCAACAAGCGCCGCACCTTCAGGCGGTTCATCGCGATCAGTACCGCCAGTGTCGCGAAAGATGCCAGCAGCATGGGCAGATTCAGGCCCGAGCTGTAGAAGAAGGCGATGATGGTCACGGCCCCCAGATCGTCGAGAATCGCCAGCGCCGCCAGGAACACTTTCAGGGACGCAGGCACCCGGTTGCCCAGTAATGACAAAACCCCGAGTGCGAAAGCAATGTCGGTTGCCGCGGGTATCGCCCAGCCGCTGATGGTCTGCGGGTTGCCCCAGTTGATCGCTATATAGATCAACGCCGGGACCAGCATGCCGCCTGCCGCTGCAAAACCGGGCAGGGCGCGTTGTTCCCACGTGGCGAGCCCGCCGGCGAGTACTTCGCGTTTGATTTCCAGGCCGACCATCAGAAAGAAGATCGCCATGAGCCCGTCGTTGATCCATAGCTCGACGGAAAGCCCCAGCCAGACGCTATGCAGAATGGCGAAGTAGCCGGGAGCCAGAGGTGAGTTGGCAACGATCAGTGCAGCCAGCGCCGCGCCCATCAGGACAATGCCGCCTGCCGATTCCGATGACAGGAAGCTGGCCAGAATGGCAACGGCTCTAGGTGTTTCCTTTGGAGGGAATTGGGTCATGCTCGTCCTTGAAACAGGATCTTGATTTGGCGGGTCAAGCGCGCAAGGCGCTCAACTCGATGAGGCAGCAGCGGCTGGCGCTGGGTGCTTGCAACTCGATTTCCAGCAGGCCGCCTGGGTTGTCCACTTGCAGGCAGTCGTTTCTGCCAAGGATTTCCCAGGGGTCTTCATTCACGCTGACGCCGATCTGCTCGGCAACGCTGAACAGCAAAAAGGTGCTGGCGCAACTGAATATTCGTTGTGGCTGGCGTACGTCGATCCAGTGCAGGCGAGCGCTGTAACGCTGTGGAGCATAGATCAGGTTGAAATCACGAATAGGGCCGTCGAGCAGGGCGCAACTGACCTGGCTGTCACCGCTGAAGGCCAGCGGGTCGGTTGGCAGCAAGGGGCGGCTGGTGACACCGTCTATATCCAGCGTCATGCCGGCGCCCTGAATCACCGAGATGATTCGCTGATAACCGGCAAACACCGAAAAGTCGCCAGACGTTTCGATATCGGCAATCGACAGGCGCCAGCCGAAGCCTTCCAGATCCTGCCCGCCATCGCGAGCAATTTCTTCGGTGCTGCCGCCGCCGTTTTTCCAGGGCATGCGAGGGTAATCGATGGCGCGCAGGGTTCTGGTCCGGGTCATTTGGTGAAGCGTCCTTCCAGGCGATGGCGGGAGCCGGGGTGAATCAGGCGAGCGGCGGTAACCGGCTGACGTCCTGACCATGTCCGACGGCGAATCAGCAGGCATGGCTCGCCTGCATCGATTTGCAGCAACTGGCACTCGTCGGCGTCGGCCAGTATCGCTTCGACCACATGCTCGCCCTCGGTCAGCGGCGCGACTTGCGACAGATAGGCGTAAGGCGTCTGCCGGGTAAAGTCCTGCTTGAGGTAGTCCGGTGCCACCTGTGCATTGACGAAGCGGTCTTCGATCTGCACCGGGATATCGTTTTCAAAGTGTACGATCAGTGAGTGAAACACCTTCTGGCCTTCGCGCATGTCCAGTGCCAGAGCCCGCTCGGAGCCGGCGGATTCTTCCTTGAGAATGATGACCTTGCAGGAGTGCCTGTGGCCTCGCGTGGCGATCTCGTCAGCGATGTTGTTGACTTCAAACAGTGCCGACTGGCTTTTGGGTTCAGCGACGAAAGTGCCGACGCCCTGCATGCGCACCAGCAGGCCTTCGGCGGTCAGCTCGCGCAAGGCCCGGTTGATGGTCATGCGGCTGAAACCCAGTTGGGTCACCAGTTCGCTTTCCGACGGCACTCGATGATGCGGCGGCCAGGTGCCGTTCTGGATTTGCAGGGCAATCATCTGTTTGACGCGGGCATAGAGCGGTGCCGGACTTTCGCCCATCTGGGATGCCAAGGTGGAAGAGGCGGGTGGAGTCGGCACGTGCGGGTCCTTGTTCTGGGTGGTTCAGCTACGAAATAGCGCCCAAGCTAACCATTAACCTACGGTACGGCAAGCGTGCGAAGGTTTACCGGGCATCAAAACGTCTGTATATGTATATACAAATTACAGTGATGAGGTTTGAAGTCAATGCCAGCCTTCTTTGCCGAGCGCGCATTACTACCCGGTGGTTGGGCCGATAATGTCCGTCTGGAGGTCAGTTCTGATGGTTTGTTGAGTTCGGTGCAGGCCAATGCTGACCGGCAGGGCGCCGAGTCTGTCAGCGGTCCGTTGCTGCCTGGCATGCCGAATCTGCACTCCCATGCCTTCCAGCGGGCGATGGCCGGGCTGGCGGAGGTGGCGGGCAACCCCAGCGACAGTTTCTGGACCTGGCGCGACCTCATGTATCGTCTTGTCGGGCAGATCAGTGCGCCGCAGGTGGGTGTCATCGCCCGACAGCTCTATATCGAAATGCTCAAGGGCGGTTACACCTCGGTTGCAGAGTTTCACTACGTCCATCAGGACACCAATGGCAAGCCTTATGCCGACCCTGCCGAACTGGCCTTGCAGATCAGCCAGGCCGCCACTTCAGCGGGCATCGGCCTGACCCTGCTGCCGGTGCTCTACAGCCATTCCGGGTTTGGTGGGCAAGCGCCGAACGAAGGGCAACGCCGGTTTATCCACAGCACCGACAGCTATCTTGATTTGCAGGACCGCCTCAAGCCGGTCATTGCCAGTCAGGCGTCCCAGAGTCTTGGTCTTTGCTTTCACTCGTTGCGCGCCGTTACTGCGCAACAGATCAGCGACGTGTTGGCAGCCAGCGATCGGCAGTGTCCTGTACACATCCATATCGCCGAGCAACAAAAGGAAGTCGATGACTGCCTGAGCTGGAGTGGCCGACGCCCGTTGCAATGGTTGTATGAAAACGTAGCCGTGGATCCGCGCTGGTGTCTGGTGCATGCGACCCATGCCGAACCGGATGAAGTCAGCCTCATGGCGAAAAGTGGCAGCGTGGCGGGTTTGTGCCTGACAACCGAAGCCAACCTGGGCGATGGCATCTTCCCCGCAGTGGATTACATCGCTCAGGGCGGACGCTGGGGCATTGGCTCGGACAGCCATGTTTCGCTCAGTGTGGTCGAAGAACTCCGCTGGCTGGAATATGGCCAGCGCCTGCGAGACCAGCGCCGCAACCGGCTCTATCGCAGCGATCAACCGATGGTGGGCCGGACCCTGTTCGATGCAGCACTGGCGGGTGGCGCACAGGCCTTGGGACAGAAGATCGGCAAGCTTGAAGCCGGGCATCGCGCAGACTGGCTAGTGCTGGATGGCTCAGACCCGTATCTGGCAACCGCATCCGGCGATACGATCCTCAACCGCTGGCTGTTTGCGGGCGCTGATCGTCAGGTTCGCGATGTAATGGTCAATGGCCGCTGGGTGGTGCGCGAAGGGCGGCATGCGGGAGAGGAAGAAAGCAGCCGGGCGTTTGCGCAGGTGCTTCGGGAGTTGCTGGGGTAGGAGTGAATTTATTCACGAAGGGGTCTCGAGACCCCTCCATGGATGCAGATCACTTGCCGATCTTTGAATCACTCTCCCGCCAGATCAACCGGCTGGTGTCATACCCCTGCTGGCGCGCCTTGCTCAGCATCTCCTGCTTGACCGACTCCGTCACGGTGGGTGTGCGGGACAGCAGCCACAGGTACTTGCGATCAGGGTTGCCGACCACGGCGGTCTTGTAGTCGTCACCGATGGCCAATACCCAATAATCGCCCTTGGCCAGGCCCGGCAGCAGTCGCGAGAACCAGTTGTCGAAAACCACCCACAGTTTGTCGGTCTTGCCCGGTACTTGTGGGGAAGCGGTGCCTGTCGCTTCCTGCCATTCTCCTTCGGCCGTGCGGCAGCGGTTGGTCACGGCGATATTGCCGTCAGGCTTGAGTGTGTAATGGGCTTCGGACTGTGCGCAGTTGCGCTGGAAGAACATCGGCAGCCGTGCCAGCTCATACCAGGTGCCCTGATAGCGGTTGAGATCAACGCTGTCGACGGTTTTTGGATCGAGATTGTCAGCCGAATGGGCGAAGCCAATGGCCAGGAAGCTGGCCATGACAAGAATGCCAAAGCGTAGAAGTAGCTTGATCATGGGTTATTTCAGACCTTGGCCCGAGAATATGAGTACTTTGTCACCAGCGTACTGCACGCTGATAAAGGTTTTCTGGTCGCCCCATGTGCAACTGGACATCCCCAGTGCGCCCGAGCATTCAGTCGGGCTGCCCAGCAGATTTTCGACCTGCGCCTTGGGCATGCCAGCGGAAAGTTTTGAGTAGTTTTCCTGAGTGATTTTGCTGCAGGCAGCCAGCAGCACGCAAAACGACAGTAACGCTAGAGAGCGCAAAGACATGGATGAAGCTCCTGAACGGAAGGGGGCTGCGTCGCAGCAACAGGCTCTCTGACCCAATGCTGGCGCAATGCCGAAAGCTTAGAAGAGAAAACCGCGATCTGGTTCCCTTGGGGCAGGATGTTCGATGTGTGGAGCTTCGCGAAAGCTCTTAAAACCTTGAGCCGGGCTCTTGGAGAAACTCGATCTCTTCATCGGTCGAAGCTCGGCCGAGAATTTCGTTGCGATGGGGAAAGCGACCGAACCGGGCGATGACTTTCTGGTGACGCTCAGCGTAATCCAGGCTGTGATTGAAATAATCGCGATCTGTGGCAGGGAGCAGCGGTAGTAGTTTGCTGAAGCAGGCGATGGCCTGGTCCTGCACATCCAGGTTTTCGCTGTGTTCCAGCACCAGATAGATGAAGGTGCGCTCCAGCGGTTCCAGATGCTGGTCCCGGCCCAGTTTCAGGCCGTGTTGCACCAGTGCCTGGGCGCGTTGATCGCCAGCGAATGCCTTGGGCGTATCGCGATGGATCATGCGCGGCAGTTGATCGAGCAGCAGGACCAGTGCCAGCCAGCCCTTGGGGTTTTCTGCCCATTCCTTGAGGCCGCCCGACAAGGCCTGCTCGACCAGAACACCGAAGCGCTTGCGGGCTTCGGTGTCATTGTCCGGATTCTTGCCGAACCAGAGCGGTTCCCTGGCTTTCACCACTTCGCTGGCTGACTCGGCAGAACCGAACCACCATTGCAGCAGAGGCAGCCAGGGAGCGGACATGGTCTTATTCCTTGTGGTACGCCGTGGCGCGCTCGACTTCTTCTTTGGAACCCAGGAAAACGGCTACACGCTGGTGCAGGCCTTCAGGCTGGATGTCGAGGATGCGCTGATGGCCGTCGGTGGATGCACCGCCTGCCTGCTCGACCAGGAAGGACATCGGGTTGGCTTCGTACATCAGGCGCAGTTTGCCCGGCTTGGAAGGCTCACGGCTGTCGCGTGGGTACATGAACAGGCCGCCACGGGTCAGGATGCGGTGTACGTCTGCGACCATCGCCGCGACCCAGCGCATGTTGTAGTTCTTTTTCAGCGGGCCTTCTTCGCCAGCCAGCAATTCGTCGACGTAGCGTTGTACCGGCGCTTCCCAGTGACGCTGGTTGGACATGTTGATCGCGAACTCCTGAGTGGACTCCGGGATCTTGATGTCTTCGTGGGTCAGCACGAAGCTGCCCATTTCGCGGTCCAGGGTGAAGCCTTTGACGCCATTGCCCAGGGTCAGGATCAGCATGGTCTGTGGACCATAGATGGCATAACCGGCGGCTACCTGCTCGGTGCCCGGTTGCAGGAAGGCCTTTTCGTTCAGGGCTTCGTTCTGGCTCAGGTATTCGTTAGGGCAACGCAGTACCGAGAAGATAGTGCCGACCGGGGCGTTGATATCAATGTTGGAAGAGCCGTCCAGCGGGTCGAATACCAGCAGGTAGGCGCCTTTCGGGTATTTGCCCGGAATCTGGTAGGCATTGTCCATTTCTTCGGACGCCATGCCGGCCAGGTGACCGCCCCATTCGTTGGCTTCAAGCAGGATTTCGTTGGAAATCACGTCGAGCTTTTTCTGCACTTCACCCTGTACGTTTTCGGTGCCCATGCTGCCCAGTACGCCACCCAGCGCGCCTTTGGAGACGGCATGGCTGATTTCCTTGCATGCTCGCGCCACTACTTCGATCAGGAAGCGCAGATCGGCAGGAGTATTGTTGCTGCGGGTCTGCTCAATCAAAAAGCGACTCAGTGTAACGCGGGACATGGATAGCTCCGAAAATGGGGGATGAAAAAACCCGCGCAGTTTAACGCGAGTGGCGACGTAATACTGCTATCAGACTGGCTTATGGGTAATTGAGTTCATACGCCAGCTCAGCGTAGCTGCAAAACCGGGGTTAAAGCTGCGATGTGTCAATGTTTTGAGGCGCGCAGAGAACTGATGGCTATCCAGCCCAGACACAGCGTACCCAGTACCAGCACAGCCCACAGACCGAGGCGTTTGAGGTCGATGCTCTCGGCAACTGGCGGCACAGGAACGGCTGCGTTGGCTGCAGGTGCAGTCGCCAGCCTGACCTTGCCCAGGGCTGCCAGTCTTTGCGGATTGAAGTCGGGAATCAGTGCCGTCACTGGCAGGCCTGTAGCCGGAGCCGATGCATTACCGACGGCGAGGGTGAACGGCCCGTTGCCCACAGGCTGGAACACAACCTGGATTGCAGGAACGGCAACGCTCAATCTGGGCGCTTCTGCTCCCAGTCCGCCGCCGCGATCATCGACGACCAGTTTCAGTTGCCGGACCTTGTGTCCCGTGAGCTGCAACTGGTCCTGAACGATCTCTCCATTGTTCTGAGTCAGTCGGTACAGCAAGCCATTGCTGATGACCTGCCATTCCTGCCCGGCATCGAGTCGTCCATAAAGCGTGCCGGGTGCCAGGCTGTTGTCTTGGGTGATATCAACTTTCACCCGTTCCACTGGCAGGTCGGTCGGCAACTGCCAGATATATTCATTGGGTTGCTCAACGACACCGCTGATCAATGGCGACCAGGTCAATGTCGCCGGAGCGTTCTCGGGGCTGGCGCTCAGCAGGTACGCAGAAACCAGAGTCGGTGCGCTTTGTGGCGAGCGCCACAGCAGGCGCAGATAACGGGCGTTCTGGCCGGGCAGGCCGACTTCTCGCTGCTCGACCATTTCATCGGAAAACGTCAGCCGCGCCACTTGTCCTTCGCCCCAGGCCTGCCAGTTCTGCAGATCATCGCTGGCTTCGATGCTGAAGTGCTGGAAGCCCTCGCGTTCGGCGCTCCAGTCGATCAGCAACTGTTCAAGAGGCGCCTTGACCGTGGTTGCATCCAGCAGCCAGCCGCGCAGTATTTCTTCACCCGCTTCGATGTCGCTCTGTGGCTGGACATCGATGATTGCGCCGTCGCTCGACCGTTTGCTGCGAATGATCGGTACTGCATCGCCCGCCTCGGCGGTGGTATACAGCGGGAACCAGTTCACAGGCGTCAACGCTGGATCTTCTTCGCGTGGCGCTTGTTTGCGGACCAGAGCATAGGCTTGAGCCTGGCCGGCGGCATCGAATACTCGCAGATCGTTCAGATTGCCCTGAAGCGCATTCAATTGCAGTGCGAGAGGTAATTCGATGCGATACAGCGGGCCTTGGCCGATCAGGGTCAAGGGCGTCTTGCTAGTGAAATCCGCCGGTTTTTCCAAAGCGTTGACGGTCATCGCCGCACACAGGGCTGCGCCGAGCACAGCGATTTTGATGACGAGCGGACGACTCACGAACGTGTTCCTCACGGTTGGGTAGGCTCTATGTCAGAGTCTGAACCTGTTTCCGCGCCGATTTTTGATCGGAATGTTTCCGCGGTAGTGTGTGAAATATCCCACCACCGATAGCGATATGCCAATACCTGTGAACAAAAGGAAGTGAGTCAGGGGCAAAAGTTGCGTAGGAGCGAATTCATTCGCGACTGAAGTCGCTCCTACGCGGGTTATGGGCGGTCTTGGTCCGGTCAGTCCAGCGCTTTCCAGATTTCGCCTGCGTACTCGCGGATGGTGCGGTCTGACGAGAACCAGCCCATGCGCGCGGTATTGAGGACTGCCGAACGCCACCATTGCTTGGAGTCGTGCCAGCGCTCTTCGACCTTGGCCTGGGCGGCCCAGTACGAGTCGAAGTCGGCGCAGACCAGGAAGCGGTCGTACGCCAGCAACTGATCGATCAAGCCCGCATAGCGGTTCGGATCGTCCGGCGAGAACACACCGCCGCGAATCGCTTGCAGCACATCATTGAGGCGACCGGATGCGGCCACATCGGCGTAGGCACTGAAATCGCCGGTTTGCTTGCGGGCTCCGACCTGCTGCGATGTCATGCCGAAGATGAACATATGCTCAAGGCCGACCTGCTCACTCATTTCCACGTTGGCGCCGTCCAGCGTGCCAATGGTCAGCGCGCCGTTGAGGCCGAACTTCATGTTACTGGTACCCGAAGCCTCCAGGCCGGCAGTGGATATCTGTTCGGAAAGGTCGGCTGCCGGGATGATGCTTTCGGCCAGGCTGACGTTGTAGTTGGGCATGAACACCACTTTGAGCAGGCCACGCACGGTCGGGTCGTTGTTGACGGTACGGGCGATGTCGTTGGTGAGTTTGATGATCAGTTTGGCCGAGTGATAGCTGGCTGCTGCCTTACCGGCGAAGATCTTCACCCGAGGCACCCAGTCCGTGCCGGGCTCGGCGCGAATGGCCTGATACAGCGCGACGGTGTGGAACAGGTTGAGCAACTGGCGCTTGTACTCGTGGATACGCTTGACCTGCACATCGAACATCGCAGCCGGATTGACCACGATCCCGAGGCGTTCATGGATGATGGCCGCCAGTGCGCGCTTGCTGTGCAGGCGCTGGTCTGCCATCTGCTTGCGGAACGAGCTTTTTTCCGCGAACGGCTCCAGTTCGATCAGGCGTGTCTCGGCATTGTCCAGTACATCCTCGCCCAGAGCTTCGACCAGCATTTCGGTCAGCTTCGGGTTGGCCTGGTACAGCCAGCGGCGGAAGGTAATGCCGTTGGTTTTGTTGTTGATCCGTTCCGGGTAAATCTTGTGCAGCTCGGCGAACACGGTCTTGCGCATCAGTTGGGTATGCAGCGCAGAAACACCGTTTACGCTGTGGGAGCCCAGGAACGCAAGGTTGCCCATGCGTACCCGGCGACCATTGTCTTCCTCGATCAGTGACACGGCCCGCAAGACGTCGAAATCATGAACGCCTTTGGCGCGCAGGGTGTCGATGTGCTGAGCGTTGATCAGATAGATGATCTGCATGTGGCGCGGCAACATGCGCTCCATCAGGCCCACCGACCAGGTTTCCAGTGCCTCGGGCAACAGGGTGTGGTTGGTGTAGCTCAGCGTGCCGACCGTGATTTTCCATGCTGCATCCCAGGCGATACCGTGGGTGTCGATCAGCAGGCGCATCAGCTCGGCCACGGCAATCGACGGGTGGGTATCGTTCATCTGGATGGCGGCGTGTTCCGGCAGATCCGTCAGGGTTGCATGCATGTTCAGATGGCGACGCAGCAGGTCCTGCAGCGACGCCGATACAAAGAAGTACTCCTGACGCAGGCGCAGTTCCTGGCCCGCCTCCGTTGCATCGTTGGGGTAGAGCACGCGGGAAATACTTTCGGCCCGCACCACTTCGGCAACCGCACCGAAGTGGTCGCCTGCGTTGAAACGCTCCAGATGCAGATCTTCCACTGCCCGCGCACGCCACAGACGCAAGGTGTTGACGCTGGCGCCACGCCAGCCCACAACGGGGGTGTCATAGGCAATGGCGCGCACGGTTTCAGCCGGACGCCATACCTGCCGCGCTTCACCCGACTCATTGAGTACGGTTTCCACGCTGCCGCTGAAGCCGATGGAGTAGACCACCTCGGGGCGCTCGAACTCCCATGGGTTGCCGAAGTCCAGCCAGTTCTCCGTTTGCTCCTGCTGCCAGCCGTCGACGATCGCCTGACGGAACAGGCCGTGCTCGTAACGAATGCCATAGCCATGACCGGCGATGCCCAGTGTCGACATGCTTTCCATGAAGCAGGCTGCCAGACGACCCAGGCCACCATTGCCCAAGGCTGCATCCGGTTCCAGCAGGCGTATGCGTTCGATATCCACGCCCAGTTCGGTCATCGCCTCGCGAGCGATTTCCAGCAGCCCGAGGTTACTCAGGCTGTCGTACAGAAGCCGACCGATCAGGAATTCAAGGGACAGGTAGTAAACGCGCTTCTGGACCTTGCGATAAATCTGCCGCGTATGGTCCATCCAGTGCTCGACCATATGGTCGCGAGCAGCCAGTGCTACAGCTTCAAACCAGTCATGCTCAAACGCATGGTCAGGGTCCTTGCCCACTGCATAGGTGAGTTTGGCAAGAACAGCGGCGCGAAAAGCGGCCACATCAGCGTCACGAACAAGTGGTTCCTGAGACATCGGTACGACCTCAAGTAGTCAGACGAGTGAAAAGTGGGTTCTTTGACTGTAGGCGTGTCGTCAGTTATTTCCTGAAAAAATTTTAAATAACCAGGCAGAACGCAAACGTTTCGACCCGGTCGCAAGGCGCTGGTTCGCGAACCTGTGCAATTGGCAAAACGCTTGCATTGATCGTTCCAGCCTGATCTTGAATGTGCAGCATGCTCATTCATCGTTTCGGGTTTATGATGCCCAACGGCAGAATAATAGACGCCTCTGAACTGGACTTATGGAGCATGTATGCAGACTTTGTACCCGCAGATCAAACCCTACGCCCGGCACGATCTGGCCGTGGAACAGCCGCATGTGCTCTATGTCGATGAAAGCGGCTCTCCAGAAGGCTTGCCAGTTGTGTTCATTCACGGCGGGCCGGGTGCGGGATGTGATGCTCAAAGTCGCTGCTATTTCGATCCGAACCTGTACCGCATCATCACTTTCGATCAGCGCGGCTGCGGTCGTTCGACTCCGCATGCCAGCCTTGAGAGCAACACCACCTGGCATCTGGTAGAAGACCTGGAACGCATTCGCGAACATCTGGGGATCGATAAATGGGTGCTGTTCGGCGGCTCGTGGGGCTCGACCCTGGCGCTGGCCTACGCCCAGACGCATCCCGAGCGTGTCCACGCCTTGATACTGCGCGGCGTTTTCCTGTGCCGTGCGCAGGAAATCGAGTGGTTCTATCAGTCCGGCGCCAGCCGCCTGTTCCCTGATTACTGGCAGGATTACGTGGCGCCGATTCCGCTGGATGAGCGCGATAACCTGCTGGCGGCCTTTCACAAGCGCCTGACCGGTGCCGATCAGATCGCCCAGATGCATGCCGCCAAGGCATGGTCCACCTGGGAAGGCCGCACCGCGACCTTGCGGCCCAACCCGCAGGTCGTCGACCGTTTCTCCGAGCCGCAACGTGCCTTGTCCATTGCGCGCATCGAATGTCATTACTTCACCAACAATGCCTTCCTGGAAGAAAACCAGTTGATACGCGATATGCCCAAGATCGCGCATCTGCCTGGCATCATCGTTCATGGCCGCTACGATGTAATTTGCCCGCTGGATAACGCTTGGGAGCTGCATCAGGCGTGGCCCAACAGTGAGTTGCAGGTCATTCGTGATGCCGGGCATGCGGCGTCCGAGCCAGGCATTACCGACGCGCTGGTACGTGCGGCTTCGCAGATCGCCCGCCGCTTGCTGGACCTGCCGCCAGAAGAGGCATAACCCCTGTAGGAGCGGATTCATCCGCGAAGAGGCCTCTGCTTTCTTCTCGACTGAAGTCGCTCCAACACAGCCTGAATAACGGATTCTTATTGATGAAAGGCTTGTTGCAGCGCGTGCAAAGTGCGCGTGTGGAAGTAGCTGGGGAAGTTGTGGGTGCTGTCGATCAAGGACTTTTGGTCCTTGTGGGTGTAGAGCCTCAAGACACACAGGCCAGTGCCGATAAGTTGCTGCATAAGCTGCTCAACTATCGAGTGTTCAGTGATGATGAAGGCAAGATGAACCTTTCATTGCGTGATGTAGGCGGCGGATTGTTGCTGGTTTCGCAGTTCACTCTGGCGGTGGATACCAAAAGCGGCATGCGCCCGAGCTTTTCAAAGGCCGCCTCACCGGCATTGGGTGCCGAGTTGTTCGACTATTTATTGTCACAGGCCAGGATCGCGCATCCGGTGGTTGCTGCGGGCCAATTTGGTGCGGACATGCAGGTTCATTTAGTGAATGATGGCCCTGTGACATTTTTGCTTGATACCTGACAAGATGAATTCTCTGCCTGCCCCGGATTTATTAGTCCTGCGCGTGAGAAATTCTTTGTCATAACTGATGCGTTGTGACGCGAGCTACTGGATAATCGCGCGCTACGGGGACCGACGAGAGTTGGTCCACTGCGTATTCAGAAGCGGGTTCTGACATTGATTGGGGAATCATTAAGCCCATTCGGAGTCGGAACAATGCTCGCCAACCCGGCATCTGATAGCTGGCCGTTGGTTTTTTCATCTGTTTTCGGCGAGGGTTGCTCGTGATTGTTAGTCCCTGTGATGCTCCAAAGACACCTGTCAAGCGGTTGCGTAGTGCGCTTTTGGCAAGCTCGGCTCTTGTCTGCCTGTTGGGTTCAGGCCAGCTATGGGCGTTCAATCTTGATGATGTAGCGGTAAAGGCCAAAGAAATGGCCGGGCAGAAGTTCGAGGCTCCCAAGAGCAATCTGCCCACCGAGTTGCGCGACATGAAGTTCGCGGACTACCAGAAAATCCGCTTCCGTGAAGACAAGGCTGAGTGGGCGACCGACAAGACGCCGTTCAAGCTGTCGTTCTATCACCAGGGCATGCACTTCGACACACCAGTCAAGATCAACGAAGTCACGGCCACAACCGTCGAAGAGATCAAGTACGACGCGAGCCGTTTCGATTTCGGCGACAGCAAGGTCGACCCGAAGGCCACCGAAAAACTTGGTTATGCGGGCTTCCGCGTCTTGTATCCGATCAACAAGGATGACAAGCAGGACGAAATCATGACCATGCTGGGCGCGAGCTACTTCCGCGTGATCGGCAAGGGTCAGGTCTATGGTCTGTCCGCTCGCGGCATGGCAATCGATACCGCCTTGCCGTCCGGCGAAGAGTTTCCGCGTTTCAAAGAATTCTGGATCGAGAAGCCAGGCCCGGATGACAACCATCTGGTGATCTTTGCCCTGCTCGATTCGCCTCGCGCCACCGGTGCTTACCAGTTGACCCTGCGTCCTGGCACCAACACGCTGGTCGACGTCAAATCGCGCATGTTCCTGCGTGAAAACGTCACCAAGCTGGGTGTTGCTCCGCTGACCAGCATGTTCCTGTTCGGTGCCAACCAGCCGTCGCGTGTGCCTAACTATCGTCGTGAACTGCACGACTCCAGCGGCCTGTCGATCCAGGCAGCCAATGGCGAGTGGGTATGGCGTCCGCTGAACAACCCGAAACACCTGGCCGTCAGCAGCTTCTCGGTCGAGAACCCGCGTGGCTTCGGTCTGCTGCAACGTGGCCGTGATTTCAGTCAGTACGAAGACCTCGACGACCGCTACGACAAGCGTCCAAGTGCCTGGATCGAGCCGAAAGGCGACTGGGGCAAAGGCACCGTCGATCTGGTAGAGATTCCGACTGCCGACGAAACCAACGACAACATCGTTGCGTTCTGGAAGCCTGACACCCTGGCCGCGCCGGGTGAGCCGATGGAGTTCAACTACCGTCTGCACTGGACCATGCAGGAAAACGCCATTCACTCGCCTGATCTGGGTTGGGTCAAGCAGACCCAGCGCTCCATCGGTGACGTAAGGCAGTCCAACCTGGTTCGTCAGCCGGACGGCAGCCTGGCATTCCTGGTCGACTTCGTCGGTCCGGTGCTGGCCGCATTGCCTGAAGACAAGACCATCCGCAGCCAGGTGACCACCGATGACAACGTCGAACTGGTCGAGAACAACCTGCGCTACAACCCGGTTACCAAGGGCTATCGTCTGACTCTGCGTGTGAAGGTCAAGGACCGTAACAAGCCGACCGAGATGCGTGCCTACCTGTTGCGTGAAATTCCTGCCGAGCCGGGCAAGGAACCTGCGCTGCTTGTTGCTGACAAAGAAGACAAGAAGCCAGCGTCCAAGGAAGCTGCAAAACCTGCAGCCGCCAAGGAAGTTGCCAAGGCTGACGCCGCCGTAGCCAAGGCCGATGCGACCAAGACTGGCGATGCCAAGCCTGAAGTCGCCAAAGCCGATGCAGCCAGGACTGACGCCGCCAAGGCTGATCCAGCCAAGAAAGCCGATGCACCCAAGGCTGATGCAGCAAAAGCTGACAAGGCTGACGTAGCGAAAGCCGACGTGGCCAAAGATGCTGACGGTAAAGAGATCAAGCAGCCTGAAGCCGAGGCCGCACCCACCCATCCGGAGCCGGCCAAGACGTTGCAAGTCATGACCGAGACCTGGAGCTACCAGTTGCCAAGCGATGAGTAATTCTCTACCCGTGCCAGAGTCTCTGAACGAGTACCTGGCACACCTGCCGATGAGTGACGAGCAGCGGGCAGAACTTGCCAGCTGCAAGTCGTTCGCTGAATTGCACGAACGTCTTTCCGCACAGCCGGTAAGCGATAAGGCCGAGGTCGCCCAGGCGTCCGTCGGCCGTCGCCTGACGCTGTCCACGGCTGAAGAATTGCAGGACGCCGAGCTTCTCGACGTCGATGCCAGCGGTCGCATTCGTCTGAAGGCTACGCCACCGATCCGTCGGACCAAGGTTGTTCCAGAGCCATGGCGCACCAACATTCTGGTGCGTGGCTGGCGGCGTCTGACCGGCAAGACCAACCCTCCCAAGCCCGATCACAGCGATTTGCCCCGTGATCTGCCCAAGGCGCGCTGGCGTACGGTCGGCTCGATTCGTCGTTACATTCTGCTGCTGTTGATGCTTGGCCAGACCATCGTGGCTGGCTGGTACATGAAAGGCATTCTGCCGTATCAGGGCTGGTCGCTGGTTTCACTGGACGAAATCACTCGCCAGACCTTTGTGCAGACGGCGTGGCAGGTACTGCCTTACGCCTTGCAGACCAGCATTCTGTTGCTGTTCGGTATTCTGTTCTGCTGGGTTTCGGCCGGTTTCTGGACGGCGCTGATGGGCTTTCTCGAATTGCTCACGGGCCGCGACAAGTACCGTATCTCTGGTGCCAGCGCCGGTAACGAGCCGATCGAAGCCGGTGCGCGTACCGCACTGGTCATGCCGATCTGCAATGAAGACGTGCCACGGGTATTTGCCGGTCTGCGTGCGACGTTCGAGTCGGTTGCCGCAACGGGCGATCTGGACCGTTTCGATTTCTTCGTGCTCAGCGATACCAACGATACCGACATCGCGGTGGCCGAGCAGCAAGCCTGGCTGGACGTGTGCCGTGAGACCGGTGGTTTCGGCAAGATCTTCTATCGTCGTCGTCGCCGTCGTGTAAAACGCAAGAGCGGCAACCTCGATGACTTCTGCCGTCGCTGGGGTGGCGATTACCGCTACATGGTCGTGCTCGATGCCGACAGTGTGATGAGCGGCGAATGCCTGACCAGTCTGGTACGCCTGATGGAGGCTACTCCTGACGCCGGTATCATCCAGACTGCGCCACGTGCCTCGGGCATGGACACGCTGTATGCGCGCATGCAGCAGTTCGCAACCCGCGTTTACGGCCCGCTGTTCACTGCCGGTCTGCACTTCTGGCAACTGGGTGAATCCCATTATTGGGGTCACAACGCGATCATCCGCATGAAACCCTTCATCGAGCACTGCGCCCTGGCGCCGTTGCCGGGCAAGGGGGCATTCGCCGGTGCGATTCTTTCCCACGACTTCGTCGAAGCTGCGCTCATGCGCCGTGCCGGCTGGGGTGTGTGGATTGCCTACGACCTGCCGGGCAGCTACGAAGAGTTGCCGCCCAACCTGCTGGACGAACTCAAGCGTGACCGCCGCTGGTGCCACGGCAACCTGATGAACTTCAGGCTGTTCCTGGTCAAGGGCATGCACCCGGTTCACCGTGCAGTGTTCCTGACAGGCGTGATGTCGTATCTATCGGCGCCGTTATGGTTCTTCTTCCTGGTGTTGTCCACGGCCTTGCTGGCAGTGAACACCCTGATGGAGCCGACCTACTTCCTTGAACCGCGTCAGCTGTATCCGCTGTGGCCACAATGGCACCCGGAAAAAGCCGTCGCATTGTTCTCGACCACCATTGTCCTGTTGTTCCTGCCCAAACTGCTCAGCGTCATTCTGATCTGGGCCAAGGGCGCCAAGGCATTTGGCGGCAAGTTCAAGGTCACGGTTTCGATGCTGCTGGAAATGCTGTTCTCGGTGCTGCTGGCTCCGGTGCGCATGCTGTTCCATACTCGTTTCGTGCTGGCTGCTTTCCTGGGCTGGGCGGCGACCTGGAATTCTCCGCAGCGTGACGACGATTCCACGCCATGGATCGAGGCGGTCAAGCGCCATGGTCCGCAGACCTTGCTGGGTGCCTGCTGGGCCTTGCTGGTGGCCTGGTTGAACCCAAGCTTCCTGTGGTGGCTTGCGCCGATTGTGGTTTCCCTGATGCTGTCGATTCCGGTATCGGTGATTTCCAGCCGTACCAAGCTGGGTCTCAAGGCGCGTGACGAGAGCTTCTTCCTGATTCCGGAAGAGTACGACACGCCTCAGGAGCTGATTTCTACCGATCAGTACACCCACGAGAACCGTTGGCATGCGTTGAAGGACGGCTTCATTCGTGCCGTGGTCGATCCTCAGCAGAACGCCCTGGCGTGTGCGCTGGCGACTTCCCGTCACCGTCTGGCCCAGCCTGTCGAGACGGTTCGTCATGAGCGCGTCGAGCATGCACTCAAGGTCGGTCCCGAGAAGCTCAGCAACCATGAGCGTCTGATGCTGCTGAGCGACCCTGTCGCCCTGGGGCGTCTGCACGATCAGGTCTGGAATGCAGGCCACCCTGAGTGGCTGGCTGCGTGGCGTGCTTCCATCGAAGCCGATCCACATGCACCTCTGCTGCCGCTTCAGCCGGTCAAGCAGGATGCGGAGCCAGTGTTGGCGTAAGCTGCACTGTCCTTTCGCGGATAAATCCGCTCCTACGGTGTTGTAAATCCCCGTAGGAGCGAATTTATTCGCGAAGCTCTTAATTAACCCGAAATTTCCCCACCAATTCCCTCAGATGAGTGCCCAACCGGGCCAGCTCAATGCTTGATGCTGCCGTCTCGTCGCTTGCCGCAGCGGTCTGTTCCGAAATGTCCCGCACCCTGAGCACATTGCTGTTTATCTGCTCGGCCACTGCGCTCTGCTCCTCGCTGGCAGTCGCGATCTGCTGGTTCATGTCCTGAATGGTGGCCACGGTCCGGGTGATCTGCTCCAGAGCACAGCCTGCACGTCGACTCAGTTCTACGCTGTTGTCGGTCAGGTTACGGCTGCTGTCCAGAGTCGTGGCGACTTGCTGGGTGCCGCTCTGCAAGGCGGCGATCAGTTCCTCGATTTCCTCTGTGGACTCCTGAGTGCGCTGCGCGAGGCCGCGCACTTCATCGGCAACTACCGCAAACCCGCGCCCGGCCTCGCCGGCACGTGCCGCTTCGATGGCTGCATTGAGAGCCAGCAGGTTGGTCTGTTGGGAGACGGACTTGATCACATCGAGCACCCCGACAATCTTGCCGCTTTCCAGCTTGAGCTGATTCATCGCCAGCGTCGAATTGGCGACTTCACTGGCCAGTTGCTCGATCTGACTGATGGCCTGACTGACCACCTGATCGCCGTCGCGGGCTTGTTGATCTGCAGCGACCGCTGCCTGAGAGGCTTGCTGTGCATTGCGGGCGATTTCCTGCACGGTGGCTGCCATCTGATTCATGGCGGTGGCGACCTGATCGGTTTCGTCCTTCTGGCTGTTGACCCCGACGCAAGTCTGCTCCGTCACCGCCGAGAGCTGTTCGGCGGCACTGGCGATCTGGGTGACACCATCGCCAATGCCGCTGACCAGATCGCGCAGGCTCAAGGTCATGGCCTGCATGCTGTCTTGAAGCTGGCCCATTTCATCCTGACGCTGGATATCCAGATCCTTGCTCAGATTGCCTTGGGCGATACGCCCGGCAGCGGTCAAGGTCTGTTGCAGCGGCAGTGTGATCTGCTGCGTCATGACCCAGGCGGCCAACAGGCCGATGAGCAAGGCCAGCCCGGCAACACCGCTCAACAGGGTTCGCGAGCCAGCGGCCTCGACATCGCGCTGAGTGCCTTGCAGGTTTATCAGCCGGGCAACCAGATCCAGCATCTTGTCACCCAGCTCCTCCATGGTTTCCTGAAGGGCCTCGACCTTGATCTGGATGTCCTTGAAGCGGTTCAGTTGTTCGCGATAGCGCCGCAAAGCCTCGCTGGCGGGTTTGAGCCCCTGGATATTGTCATCGGCCTGATCCTGGGAGATCTGCTGCACTTCCTTGAGCGCTTCGTCGATGGCTGCAATCGCAGCGGTTTCATCGGCTTCCTTGTTGGTGAAGGTGTAAGCCTGGACCTGAGAGCGGGCAATCTGGATTTGCTGCTTGAGCTGGGAAATATTGGTGAATTCATCCAGGCGCTCGCTGTTGTCCTGCTCCTGGCTTACGGCCTTGAGCACTTCGCTTTCGACCTGCTCCACGGCTTTCACAGCCTGTTCCGATTGCTGTTCCAGCTCGATGCGCGACTGGTCACGGGCTTTGCGATCAAGGCCAAGGTCGGTGAAGGTCTTTTCCATACGGCTGATGACCTGACTCTGCTCGGTCAGCAGAGCAAGGCTTTTGGCATCGTCGGTTTCCCTGCGCAGCGTCACCAGTTGGGCCTCCAGTTCATTGAGCCGCTCTACAACTCTGGTTGCGTTTTCATGAGTGTTTTCTGAGCGGAAAACAATGCGTTCAGTGCGAAGGTCCTTGGTCAGGTTGCTGAGCTGGCCGATGGAGGAAATGGACTCGGAGCGCTCGATCATCGCGTCCAGGCCATGCCAGCCGGTCAGCGTGATGGCGAGAGTCAGTAATAGAACCAGGCCGAAGCCCAGCGACAGTTTGAGTTTGACGCTCATGTTATCGAGCGAGTGATTGATCCATCGAAACATCGGACTTCTCCTGCTGTAAGCGAACAAAAGCAGGCCCTGAACGTTGCAGGGCATGCGTCATGAGCGCATCGGCAGGAAGCGGGTATTGCACGACCTGAAGAGGTCGTAGGAGATTTCCGGGGAGAGTGGGCGGGTGAAGC
Organism: Pseudomonas serbiensis; assembly: GCF_030580745.1. NCBI lineage: Bacteria > Pseudomonadati > Pseudomonadota > Gammaproteobacteria > Pseudomonadales > Pseudomonadaceae > Pseudomonas > Pseudomonas serbiensis. The sequence goes on along the minus strand of NZ_JAUQOO010000007.1, from coordinate 228,694 downwards.
GGGTCACGTTTATGCGCGTGGCCAATGGCGGGAAGGAAGCGGTGGCCTGCACCGCTTCCTGCTCGCGTCAGATTTTGAAGCGACCTACCAGCACCTGAAGATGATTGCCCAGACGCGCCAGCTCAACGCTGGAGGCGGCTGTTTCTTCACTGGCTGCGGAGGTTTGCTCGGAGACGTCACGCACGTTGAGTACGCTGCGGTTGATCTCTTCAGCGGTAGCGCTTTGCTGTTCGGCCGCAGCGGCGATCTGCTGGTTCATCGACTGGATCGCGGAAACGGTCTGGGTGATGTTTTCCAGCGAAGTACCGGCACGGCGCGTCAGGTCCACGCTGCTGGCAGTCAGGTCGCGGCTGCTGTCCATGATGCTTGAGGCTTGCTGTGTGCCGTTCTGCAGGCTGGCGATCAGCGCTTCGATTTCCTCGGTGGACTTCTGGGTACGTTGCGCCAGGCTGCGAACTTCGTCCGCCACTACCGCAAACCCGCGACCGGCTTCACCTGCGCGTGCCGCTTCGATAGCGGCGTTGAGGGCCAGAAGGTTGGTCTGTTCGGCAACCGACTTGATCACGTCCAGGACGCTGCCGATCTTGTCGCTTTCCAGCTTGAGCGCGCCCATGGCTTCGGTGGAGTTACCGACTGCCGAGGCCAGACGCTCGATCTGGGAAATAGCTTCTTTCACTACGCGCTCACCTTCGCGAGCCTGCTGATCGGCTGCTACGGCCGCTTCCGAGGCCTCTTCGGCGTTGCGTGCGACTTCCTGCACCGTTGCGGTCATTTCGTGCATGGCGGTGGCGACCTGATCGGTCTCGACCTTCTGGCTGTTGACCCCGGCGCTGGTCTGCTCGGTGACGGCGGACAGCTCTTCGGCCGCGCTGGCGATCTGTGTCACGCCATCGCGAATGCCGCCAATCAGCTCGCGCAGGGAAACCGTCATGCGCTGGATACTGCCTTGCAGCCTGCCCAGTTCGTCATTGCGATCAATGACCAGATTCTGGCTCAGGTCACCGGAGGCAACACGTTCTACCACGTCGAGTGTCTTTTGCAGCGGTACGGTGATCTGGCGAGTGATGACCCAGGCCGCCAGAATGCCAAAGACCAGTGCCAGGGCTGTTGCGATGGCAATCATCATGACCGACTTTGCGCTTTCGGCATCGCGGCTGGCGGTCTGTGCATCGATCATTTCATCGTTGACGGTCAGCATCTTGGTGCCCAGCGCCGTCATTTTCTCCAGTGCTGCCTTGCTGGCTGCCTGGGCATCGCGATATTGCCCAACGGCGGCGCGATAGCCTTTCAGGCCTGCAATGGCCTGTTGCAGCATGGGCAGGTAGGAGGAAGAGATATCACCTGCCAGAGTATTGATGCCGGTCATCGCTTCATCGATGGCCGCATTGGCGTTCTTCTCGAACTCGGCACGGCCACTGTAGGTGTAGCCGCGCACTTGAAAGCGGGCCTGCTGGATCTGTTTGCTGGCACCGACGATATTGTTGAAGGCCAGAATGTTGTCGGCCTTCAGCAGTTCGGCTTCGATCTTGCCGACTTCGGCAACGGCTTTGTCGGCATTGTCGCCCATCAGGCTGCGAGTGCCTTCCCGGGTTTCGATGGCCTTGGTCATTTCGCCGAATGCCTGGCGATATTCGTTGGCGCTCTGGATCTGGGAGTCGAGGCGCTTGATGTTCTCGGCGGAACGCAGCAAAGCCCTGGCGGCCTTGAGGGCTGCATCGAGCTTGTCCAGATTTGCTACTACAGCGGACGCTGTTTCGGCGTTGTACAGTGTCTCGTAGCGCATGCGATTGATACGCAGCTCAAGCGTCAGCACGTTGACATCGGTGATCGCCGCAACCCTGTCCCCGCGAGAGATAAGGCCCTGCGTGCTTAACCAGGCCGTAGCCGTAATCATCAGGGTCAATGCCAGGACCAGACCGAAGCCGATCGCTAATTTCAAACTTACACTCGCATTGGCGAGACTTCGAGCGAACCAGCGATACATGACAACTCCTCAATCTCTATTTTTATAGATCCGCTTTTACATCGGCTCCTGATTGAGAAACTGTAGTCATTGCTCTGATAAAAGAAAGGCTTAGAACAGACGGGCCAGCAGGGCGGTCACAGCGGTTTCGACCCTCAGTATTCGCTCGCCGAGTTGTACCGGTTGCAGGCCGGCCTTGCGCAGCAGGTCGATTTCATAAGGGATCCAGCCACCTTCCGGGCCGATTGCCAGTGTGACCTGTTGCTCGACTGCGCGTGGGCAGGCAGGGAATTCGCCGGGATGACCCACCAGCCCGAGTGTATTTTGGGCCAGTTGCGGCAGACGGTCTTCGACGAACGGTTTAAAACGCTTTTCGATCACGATCTCGGGCAGGACGCTGTCGCGTGCCTGTTCAAGCCCCAGGATCAACTGTTCACGAATGGCTTCAGGCTCCAGAAACGGCGTCTGCCAGAAGCTTTTTTCAACCCTGTAACTGTTGAGCAGGATGACCTTGGGCACGCCCATGGTCGCGACCGTCTGGAAAACCCGGCGCAGCATCTTGGGGCGTGGCAGTGCCAGTAACAGGGTCAATGGCAGCTTGGCGGGAGGCGCGCTGTCGAGGCTGATGCGCAGCTCGGCTTCGTGGCTTTCCAGACGAATCAGCTCGGCAGTGCCCAGCAAGCCGTTTACGCGACCGACGCGCAGGCTGTCGCCGACCTCTGCGCGATGCACCTCTTGCATGTGCGTGAGGCGCCGGTCGCGCAGGATGACTCTGTCGGCCGCAATGAAGTCGGCCTCTTCAAGTAGCAGCAGGTTCACGACAGGGTCGCGGGCGGCTGGTCTTGCTTGTCAGCGTCGTCGGGCTGGTCGTCCGGGTGTTCGCCACGCTTCCTGATCATCGAACTGCACAGGATGCCCAGCTCGAACAGCAGCCACATGGGCACGGCGAGCAAGGTCTGGGAGAAGATGTCCGGCGGAGTGAGGATCATGCCGACCACGAAGCAGCCGATGATCACGTAGGGACGAATCTTTTTCAGGTATTTGACGTCGACGATGCCGATCCAGACCAGCAGCACCACGGCTACCGGAATCTCGAAGGCCACACCGAAGGCAAAGAACAGCGTCATGACGAAGTCGAGGTAGCTGGCGATGTCGGTCATCATCGACACGCCTTCGGGAGTCACGCTGGCGAAGAAGTGGAAAATCAGCGGGAAGACCAGAAAGTAAGCGAACGCCATGCCTGCGTAGAACAGGATGATGCTCGATACCAGCAGCGGAACGGCAACGCGCTTCTCATGCTTGTAAAGGCCCGGCGCGATAAAGCCCCAGATCTGATGCAGGATGACCGGCATGGACAGGAACAGCGCCACCATCATGGTCAGCTTGAACGGTGTGATGAACGGTGAGGCCACGTCGGTGGCGATCATCGTCGCGCCTTCGGGCAGGTACACCCGTAGCGGAGCCGAAACCAGCGTGTAGATCTTCTGGGTGAAGTAGAACAGGCCGGCAAAAATCAGGAACACCGCCGCAACACAGCGCAGCAGGCGTGTACGCAATTCTGTGAGGTGCGAGACCAGCGGCATTTGCTGATCGTTTTCCGGAATATCGCTCATGGGGCTCGTGGGGGCAGTGACGAATCGTGGGCGGAAGGCGGCGTGACGGGGACCGGGGACGCCGTTTGTTTAGGGCGCTTTTCCAGAGACAGTTGGCTCTTGGGTGCCGGCTCTGCCGGACCGATTTCCTGGGTGGCTGCTGCTTGCGGTTCGCTCTGCGACTCGGCGACAGGTTCTGGCTCAGGCTCGGAATGAGGCGAGAAAATCTTTCTCGCCTCTTCTTCCAGCGACAGAATGTGTTCGTTGTGCAGTTGCCGACGGATTTCGTCGGCACCGATTTCACGTTCAACTTCCTGTTTGATCGCATTGAAGCTGCGCTTCAACCGGCCGATCCACAGACCGGCGGTGCGCGCAGCACCCGGCAAGCGCTCAGGGCCAAGCACCAGCAAGGCCACCAGCCCTACGAGCAGCAGTTCAGAGAAGCTGATACCGAACATGGCTTAAACCTGGTCTTTGCGGGTCGGCTCTTCGACTTTATGCGCCTGCCCGTCGATGGTGTGTGGCTGGTTCAGCGGAGAAGTCTGAGGTGCCGCCTGCGCCTGTTGCGGTTGAGCGCCAGGTTGTTCGGCAGGTTTTTCGTCGTCGTTCATGGCCTTGCGAAAGCCCTTGATCGATTCGCCGATATCGCTACCCAGGCCCTTGAGTTTCTTGGTGCCGAAAACCAGCACGACAACGATCAGGATGACGACCCAGTGTTTCCAGTCAAAAATACCCATGAAGCATTCCTCGTAGAAAATTCGAACCTGAAAGACAGGTAGTTAATCCGCTGTGCGTGCAGCTTTTTCTGCGTGTCCGGACAGCCCGAAGCGGCGGTCCAGTTCATCAAGCACGGCTTGTGGATGCTGACCCAGTGCAGCCAGCATTACCATGCTGTGAAACCAGAGGTCAGCGGTTTCGTAGATTACATCGCTGCAATCGCCGCTGATGGCGGCATCCTTGGCAGCGATGATGGTTTCGACCGATTCTTCACCGATCTTTTCCAGAATCTTGTTCAAACCCTTGTGGTACAGACTGGCGACATACGAGCTGTCGGCAGCGGCATCCTTGCGCGATTCCAGCACCTGGGCCAGACGGGACAAGGTATCAGTCATGTTCAGTGTCCTGCGTGATAAATGGCATCCGGGTCTTTGAGCACCGCGTCGACCGTCTTCCAGCCCGAGTTTTCATAAACCCGGTAGAAGCAGCTTTCGCGTCCGGTATGGCAGGCAATGCCGCCGATCTGCTCGACCATCAGGATGATGACGTCGGCGTCGCAATCCAGGCGCAGCTCATGCAATTGCTGAACGTGGCCGGATTCCTCTCCCTTGCGCCAGAGTTTGCCACGCGAACGCGACCAATATATTGCACGGTTCTCTTTTGCAGTCAGGCTCAGGGATTCGCGATTCATCCAGGCCATCATCAATACACGGCCAGTCTTGTGATCCTGAGCGATTGCAGGCACCAGACCGTCGCTGTTCCACTTAATCTCGTCCAGCCAGTCTTTCATAACTACTCCGGCAGCCGGGCCTCAATAATCCCGGCGGGTTGAACAGTGTGCCAGTCACATGCGTCGCTGGCTATCGGCGAACGATCAGATACAGCCCTGACACCAGCATGATTCCAACCGGCCAGGCGGTCAGCGTCAATAGCGGAAGGCCGGCTGCACTCAGCGCCCAGACCTGAACCACGCCGCCACTCAAAAGCGCCGCGCCCAGCAGGCGCAAGGCCCAGTTATCGCTGGGGCCAGAGCGTGGCGGCGGGTCGTTCGCATGGGGCCTGGACAGGCGCTCCAGCAGGTCGCGGGTCATGCCTGCAATATGCGGTAACTGTTCGACCTGGGTTTGCAGGTTCTGAACCAGCGTCTTGGGGCTGACCCGCTCACGCATCCAGCGCTCCAGGAAGGGTTGAGCGGTGCTCCACAGGTCCAGATCAGGATAGAGCTGACGGCCCAGACCTTCGATATTGAGCAGGGTCTTTTGCAGCAGCACCAGTTGTGGCTGGACTTCCATATTGAAGCGGCGTGCAGTCTGGAACAGGCGCATCAGCACCTGACCGAATGAAATGTCCTTGAGCGGCTTCTCGAAGATCGGTTCGCATACGGTACGAATCGCGGCTTCAAACTCGTTGAGCTTGGTTTCGGCGGGCACCCAGCCTGAATCGATGTGCAATTGCGCCACCCGGCGATAATCGCGCTTGAAGAAGGCAAACAGGTTGCGGGCCAGGTAATCCTGATCCTGCGGCGTCAGGCTGCCGACGATCCCGCAGTCGATGGCGATGTACTGCGGACGCCATGGATTGACCGTGCTGACGAAAATGTTGCCCGGGTGCATGTCGGCATGGAAGAAACTGTCGCGGAATACCTGGGTGAAAAAGATCTCCACGCCGCGCTCTGCCAACAGCTTCATATCGGTGCGCTGATCGGCCAGGGTGGCCAGATCGGTGACCTGAACGCCGTAGATCCGCTCCATGACCAACACTTTCGGACGGCACCAGTCCCAGTAGACCTGTGGCACATACAGCAGATCGGAGCCCTCGAAGTTGCGGCGCAACTGGCTGGAGTTGGCGGCTTCACGCAGCAGGTCCAGCTCGTCGTAGATGGTCTTTTCGTAGTCGCTGACCACCTGCACCGGATGCAGCAGCCGGGCATCGGCCGACAGCCGCTCGGCGGTGCGGGCCAGAATGAACAGCCATGCCAGATCCTGACCGATGACTGGCTTGAGGCCAGGGCGCACGACCTTGACCACCACTTCTTCGCCGGTCTTGAGGCGTGCGGCATGGACCTGCGCCACGGAGGCCGACGCCAGAGGCGTCACGTCGAAGCGGCTGAAGACCTCACTGATTTTTGCACCCAGTTGCTCTTCGATCAGGTTCACGGCCAGTTGCTGATCGAACGGCGGTACGCGGTCTTGCAGCAGCATCAGTTCGTCGGCGATGTCTTCGGGCAGCAGGTCGCGGCGGGTCGAAAGCAACTGCCCAAACTTGATGAATATCGGCCCCAGATCCTGAAGCGCCAGACGCAGGCAGGCACCACGACTCAGGTCCAGAGTCTTGCGTGGCAACCAGCGCCAGGGCAGGACGAATCGCACGGCCAGCATCCACCAAGGAAGCGGCAGGGCGAAGAGCAGGTCATCGAGGCGGTAGCGGATCACGACACGTTGGATACGAAACAGACGGCGGACGGCAAGCAGCTTCATGCGTTATCGCTGGAATTGAGGGATTGGGTGAGACGTGCAAAGCGCGCCTCAAGACGTTCCAGATCCATTTTGATCTGATCGAGTTCGGCAAAGCGGGCTTCGGCCTCGTGTTTGCCGACCAGAGTACGCGATTCTTCACTCAGGTAGTCGGCCACATTCTGGCTGAGGCTGGCGAAGTTATCGCGGGTCCAGCGTGCGCGGCTGCGCAGGTGGCCGCTGAGCAACTGGCTGGCTACCGGACCGAGCCAGCGGGAGAGTTCATGCTCCCAGTCCAGCTCCAGGTCTTGAAGGATGCTGACCAACTCCAGCAAGACTGCGCTGTCACCGTCCAGCTCGACTTCCGGGCCGTGGAGCACGGCAGTCTTGTCCTGGCTCAGCGCCAGACGCAGCAGGCTGGCTGCCGGAGCGCGCAGGATGCAATCGGCATCCGCTGCCCAGTCAGCCGCCAGCAGCAGACCTTCGTCGCTGGGCAGGATGAACAGTTGCAGCGCCGGGTCGCGGCAATCGATGGCTATCACCTTGCCAGCCAGTTCGGCAAGACGCGGCGCAGCCGTGCTGTCCAGACGCAACACGCGATTGATGCCGTGCTCGACGCTGGCGAGCAGACCGCGCAGGAGCATCAGGGTTTGATACCGCGATGCAGGGCGACGATGCCCGAGGTCATGTTGTGATAGGTCACGCGGTCAAAGCCGGCGTCTACCATCATCGACTTGAGGGTTTCCTGATCCGGGTGCATGCGGATCGACTCTGCCAGATAGCGGTAGCTTTCCGAATCATTGGTCACCAGCTTGCCCATGAACGGCATGAACGCGAACGAGTAGGCGTCATAGGCTTTTGACATCAGCTTGTTGGTCGGTTTGGAAAATTCCAGCACCAACAGACGACCGCCGGGCTTGAGCACACGCAGCATGGAGCGCAGGGCGTCCTCCTTGTGCGTCACGTTGCGCAGACCGAAAGCGATGGTCACGCAATCGAAATGGTTGTCAGGAAAAGGCAGCTTCTCGGCGTCGGCCTGTACGAATTCGACATTGCCCGAAACGCCCAGGTCCAGCAGGCGATCGCGCCCGACCTTGAGCATCGAAGCGTTGATGTCTGCCAGGACCACATGACCGGTCGGGCCGACCAGATTCGAGAACTTGCGGGTCAGGTCGCCCGTGCCGCCCGCGATATCCAGGACCCGGTTGCCCGTGCGAACACCGGAAAGCTCAATAGCGAAACGCTTCCACAGCCGGTGCATGCCACCGGACAGCAGGTCGTTCATCAGGTCGTATTTGGCCGCTACGGAGTGGAAAACCTCAGCGACTTTCTCGGCCTTCTGGCTTTCCGGTACGTTTTTGTAGCCGAAATGAGTGGTGGGTTCGGTATCGCTACCTTTGCGCTGATCGTTCATATCGCTGCCGCCGGAATAGAATGCCGATCATTCTAATCGCCAGGGCTGGCTTTGTCTTGACAAGGCTCATCGTCAGGGCTTTCTTCGGGACGAGCGACTGTTATAGTTGCGCCGCGATTCAACCGACAGAAAAGGAACTCTCCAATGGCGAAAATAACTGTTGAGCGCCCGCACACTCTGGGCCGTGACAAGGCGCGGGAGAGGGCTGAGCAACTGGTCGAGAAACTGGCCGAGAAATACGGACTGGCTCACGAATGGGCCGGCGATACCGTCAAGCTCGAAGGCAAGGGCGCCAAAGGCAAGGTTGAAGTTGAAGATGCGCTTATCCGGGTCAGCATCGAACTGAACTTCATCCTGTCGGCCATGAGCGGTTCGATCAAGTCAGAAGTTGAGCGGGTGCTGGACAAGGCGCTGGTTGCCTGAACTCGATGTTTCTGGTTTTTCGCGAATGAATTCGCTCCTACACGTCGCCCGTAGGAGCGGATTCATCCGCGATGACGTCACTCCGACCGACGCATTTCCTCTGCAGGTCCCGCCCCTTCGCGAATGAATTCACTCCTGCTGCCGTGAGGCTACTTGCCCAGGTACTTTTCCACGATCCAGCGGACGTTCTTTCGATCCTCTTCCACCGACTCCTGTCGAGTGGCCCAGACGACCAGAAGATCGTCCCGAATGGGCATGAGCGCTGTGCACAGCGGCTGTTGCGTGGGGACGCACGTAATCTGCGACCCAGATCCCTCTGCGATCATTTTCCGGGCCGCATCGCCACCGGTCGGCCCCTTGCCAGCGAATGCAAATAGCTGTTCTTTCGAGTCGATGAGGTAGCTGCGTTCGACAACACTGAACGTGTGAGGGCTGAACACATGCTTTCCATCATAGAGGCCCGTTTTGCATTGACTCCTTTCCCAATGCGTCAACAGCTTCTCGCAAAAAGCCCTGGAAACATAAGCATGTGTATCGAGGGCGAAATCTTGTAACTGACTATAAGCATCAAGGTCCAACTGAATCAGCGAGACATATGTGCCATGTGTGCTGTGTGATAACACCTTTTTTGCAGGCACCTCTGTGCCGTCGTTCAGTATCAGGTTGCTGTTCGTGGTCGAGGAGAGCAATGCAATGGTGGGCAGGCTCAACCGCTCATTGCCGATGCGAATTGTTTGATACTGGGCCAGTGCGTCTTCTGAAGCAGGCATCTGCGCAGGTTGTGGCTCTTCGTCGCATCCTGCCAGGACGAGAGCGAGAAACAGGGTGGCGCTATTGAATTTCATGGTACGTCCAATACTTTCTTGATGCCTTGGAACGCTTGCTTTCATGCGCTAACCCTTTGATTTTTATAGAGACAAGACCCTGAAAAGTTAAGGGAAATGACTGCGCAGGCTGCACGAGTCATTCATAACCTGTTACCTAGGGTGTGCATTCTAATTTTTCTCCGTACTTTTGAGTCATGCCCCGACAAGGGCGGTTCCTTGAACTTTCGAGAGTGAGGTGCACCATGGCCAAGGCTACCCTGAAGAAAAAAATTGAAGACGAGCAGGCAACAGCGTTTTCCGAAGTGAAACTGTATGCCCGCAAAATCTGGCTGGCTGGCCTGGGCGCTTATGCCAAGGCCAATCAGGAAGGCACCGAGTACGTCAGAGAACTGATCAAGACTGGCGAAAAAGTGGAGAAAGACGCCAAGAAGGCTGTCGATGAAAAGCTTGAAGCGGCCAACAGCGAAATCGATTCGATCAAGGGCGAGGTTTCAGGCGTCAAGGGCCGTGTCGAGGCTCAGCTCGACAAGATCGAAAGCGCCTTTGATCGTCGTGTTGCCAAGGGCTTGAACCGGATCGGCATTCCATCTAAACATGATGTTGAGACACTCTCTGCTAAGCTCGATGAGCTGACGGCATTGCTTGAACGTGTCGGGCCTAAAAAGCTCGAACGTAACGAGCCCAAAAAGCTCGAACGTATCGAGCCTGAACATTAAGGAGAGCAGGATGGCTGGCAAGAAAAAAGTTGAAAAAGAAGGCAGCTCCTGGATTGGCGAGGTTGAGAAGTACTCTCGCCAGATCTGGCTGGCTGGTTTGGGCGCTTACTCCAAGATCAGCAATGACGGCAGTAAGTTATTTGAAACACTGGTAAAAGACGGCGAAAAGGCCGAGAAGCAGACCAAGGTGGAAGCCGGGAAGCAACTCGACAATGCCAAGGATACCGCGAAGGCGGCCAAGTCCCGTGTAGGTGACGTCAAGGATCTTGCGCTGGGCAAATGGAATGAACTCGAAGGCGCGTTCGACAAGCGTCTGAACAGTGCCATTTCGCGCCTGGGTGTTCCAAGCCGTAATGAAGTGCAGGCGTTGCACAGCAAGGTCGATGAATTGACCCGCCAGATCGAGCTGCTGACCGGTACCAAGGCCAGGCCGGTTGCGTCGCGCTCGACTGCACCTGCCAAAAGCACCGCTAAACCGTTGGTCAAGGCTGCAGCCAAAACTGTAGAGAAGACCGCGAACAAGGTTGCGACTAAAACTGCAGCGGCCAAACCGGCAGTCAAGAAAGCGGCCGCCAAGCCGGTTGATGCTGTAAGCAAAGCTGCGGCTGCAACTGCGGACAAAGCCAAGTCTGCGGCCAAGCCTGCGCCGAAAAAACCTGCTGCCAGGAAGCCGGCTGCAAAACCTGCTGCCAAGCCAGCGGCTTCGGCAGCACCAGCTGCTGCTCCGGCTGCTGCGCCGTCGACCCCCGCTGCGTCGGCGCCAACAACCGGTCAGGCCTGATAACAGCTTGCTACATCCAGCCCGGCCTGTTCCACAGGCCGGGTTTACCTGCTCAAATACTGCATGGCCAGCTCTTCGGCCGCCTGCCTTGATGTCGGCACCAGATGCGGTGTAACGAGCATCATGATCTGATAGACCACCACCCGCACTTCCCCTTCGCGACCCAGAATGCGCTGATAGTCCAGTGAGAACAGCAGGTTCATGGTGATCTGCTCCACCAGTTGGCCCAGTGCCTGTGTTTCGCTGATCAATTGTCCCTGAGCCTTGAGTCGTGCCAGCAGCGAAGCCAGGGTGCGCTTGAGCGAGTTGAGCAGGTTGCGAATGCCGCGTGCCAGCTTGGGCAGGCGCCCGGCCAGGTTGGACAGGTCCTGAAACAGGAATCGGTAGTGCGCAAGGCGCTCGACGATCAGGTGCAGGAACAGCCAATAGTCTTCGGCATTGAGTCGCGCATCGGAGGGCGGATCGAGCAGTGGAGTCAGTTCGTTCTGGAAACGCTCGAACAACTCCATCACCAACGGCTCTTTGCCATGGAAGTGGTAGTACAGATTACCGGGGCTGATGCCCAGTTCGTTGGCGATTTCCAGGGTGGACACATTAGGCTCGCCCTGCTGATTGAACAGTATCAGGGCGCATTCAAGTATTCGGTCGCGGGTTTTCATCCAGTCTTCTTGTTTGGGTTATGGCTCGGACGCCACAGCATGAATGGCAAGCGCGCTCCTACCTGTTTGTTATGCAACAGCGTGGCGCCGATGTGGTCGCAGGTTTCCTGTTTATACCTTCAACGCATATGCACATAGGTTCCCGGCGCGGCTTCCATCGAAGGGTAATTGGCGTTGCCAAGCTCGATCCGGGTTTCGTGCTGGGTGCCTGAGCGCTCGTGAATCCATTTCAGCCAGGTTGGCCACCAACTGCCATCGTTGTGTTTGGCATCGTAATACCAGGCTCGCGGGTCGCTGCTCAGCTTGTCGTTCTCGACGAAGTTGGCTTTCGGGTTGCCCGGTGGATTGAGAATGCTTTGCACATGACCGCTGTTGGAGAGCAGGAAACGTCGCTCGCCGCCCAGCAGCAGCGTAGAGCGATAGACCGAATCCCATGGCGTGATGTGGTCGTTGATACCGGCAATGCTGAAGCTGTCTACGGTCACTTTTTGCAGGTCGATAGGCGTGCCGCACACTTCCAGCCCGCCCGGATGGCTGAGCGGGTTGTGCTTGAAGAAGTCCAGCAGGTCGCCATGCAGGGCCGCCGTCAGGCGAGTGGTGTCGTTGTTCCAGTAGAGGATGTCGAACGGTGGCGGTGCCTTGCCCAGCAGGTAGTTGTTGATCCAGTAGCTCCATATCAGATCGTTGGGGCGCATCCAGGCAAAGATCCGGCTCATGTCGCTGCCTTCCAGCACGCCGCGTTGGTAGGAGCGCCGCTTGGCAGCTTCCAGCGATTCCTCGTCGATGAACAGGGTGGCAGGGCTTTCGATCTGGCTGTCCAGCAGACTGACCATATAGGTAGCGCTGGCAACCCGGCGTATCTGTCGCTTGGCCTGCAAATGCCCCTGCAGGGCGGCGATGGTCAGGCCGCCTGCACAGGCACCCAACAGATTGACCTCGCGGGCGCCGGTAATCGCCCGGCAGACATTCATGGCTTCTTCGGTCGCCTCGACGTAACTGGACAGCCCCCATTCGCGATGCCGCACATCGGGGTTGCGCCAACTGATGGCGAAGGTCTGCAGGCCGTTCTTCAGGGCGTACTGCACAAAGCTGTTGTTGGGGCTGAGGTCGAAGATGTAGAACTTGTTGATCTGCGGGGGCACGATCAGCAATGGCCGTGAGTATTGCTTTTCACTCATCGGCTTGTACTGGATCAGCTCCAGAATATCGTTGCGAAACACCACGGCTCCGGACGTGGTGGCGACAGTGCGACCGATCTCGAAGGCGTCCTTGGTGGTCTGGCGAGGCAGGCCATTGTTGTGCAGCAGGTCATCGGCCATGTGGCCCAGGCCTTTGAACAGGCTGCTGCCGCCTGAATTGAAAAGCTCTTTGATGGCCAGCGGGTTGAGCAGGGTATTGGACGGCGACAGCGCATCGTTGATCAGCGTGAAGAGAAAGTGCGCCCGTGCCCGGTCATCCTTGGACAGATCGCTTTCATCGATCCAGAGCCTGGTCTGATGCTGCCAGCTCAGGTAAGCCTGCAAGCCACGGCGATACAGCGGGTTCAGGCTCCAGGTCGGGTCTGCAAAGCGGCTGTCACGCGGGTTGGGTGTATGAGGCATTTCTCCCAGAAGCATGACTTTGCCTAACTGGCTACCTAACGCCAAGGCATGTCGGGCGCTACGAAGGGGGTGTTTCCAGCCTTGGGAGGCGACGCTTCGCAGCGTATGAAACAGGTCGCGACCACGCAGGCCGGTAATGGCGCTTTGTGCGTTTATGAAGGTCGCCGGTGTAGTGGCGGCAACCTTCGTTGATTTGTCTCGCATGAGGGCAACACTCCTTCGTCAAGCCATCAACCAATAGACTGACGCAGTGCCTGTCATGGCAGCGTGCGTCGTTCTGCGCTGTGCGACACTCCGGTACGCGGCGCAGTCGGTGAAGCGAATAGTTCTCGAAGCTTTCCTGCTTCCTTGAGTACTACAGGTCTGATCAGTGCCCTTTGGGTGGTGTGGGCTGTGGATGCATGACAGCGCGTTGGCGCTCCTGCTGCAGAAAACTCATGATGATGGGGGCTACGGCTTCGGCCCTGGTAATCAGGAACAAATGACCGTCATCGATTATGTGTAGCTGGGCATTGGGTATACGCCAAGCCAAAAGGCGCATATTTACCAAAGGGATCAACGGATCGTCGTCACCGGCCAGAACCAGTGTCGGCTGATGAATCTTGTGCAGCCAGTGGATGCTGGTCCAGCCCATGCCTGCGAACAGTTGCCAGTAGTAGCCGAGTTTGCCGGACGAACGTACCTTGGCTGCGTGGTTGGCGGCCAGATGCGGATCTCGCCGGAATGCCCCGCCATAGATCTCCGGCGCAATGCGGATCACATGTGACGGCTGGATATAACGCCGCGGGCTGGCCATCAACCACAAAACACGGGGCTTGCCCGGCACCATGACCATGCCTGCCGCAGTGGCCGCCAGGACCAGTTTCCTGCAACGCTCCGGGTAATCGTGGGCGAACTGCTGAGCCAGTGCTCCGCCCCATGACACACCAATCGCATTGACCTGGCCGTAATCCAGATAGTCGAGCATACGCGCCGCCAGCTTCGCCAGCCCCGGAAAACGATAGGGGCGACTGGGTGTCGAGGAGCCACCGACGCCCGGCACATCGAAGGCGATGACTTCCAGATCCGGGTCCAGGGCGTCAACAAACGGAAACACCAACTCAAGGTTGGCACCAATGCCGTTGAACACCAGCAAGGGCGTCAGATGACTCTTGCCGGGTCGCACAGCTGTGCGAATGGTATGACCGTCCAGGTCAATGGAACGGAAAACAAACGGTTGAGGCATACGCTAAGCCCTGTTGGTTAAACCGCTGGGAAAGCCGTCCTGCGCTTTTACCAGATCGACCGAGGTGCGCCGGTCATGTTTGCGTAACGTTTGCCGCCGGTACTTCCATCCTGGACCCGGCAGCGCGCATTCGCTCGTATCCAATCCGCTTAGCGTTCGTGAACGTAGGTACCGGGTGAAGCTTCGCTTGCAGGGTAGGCCTTGTTGCCCAGTGTCGCAGGGGCCTTTTTCAGTTTGCCCGAGCGCTCGGTCTTCCAGGCCTGCCAGTGTAGCCACCATGAATCGGTGTGCTTGGTGCCGTTTTCTTGCCATGCCGAAGGTTCGGCCGGCAGTTCGTTGTTGGTCATGTAGCGGGCCTTGGGGTTGCCCGGCGGGTTGAGAATGCTCTGGATATGGCCGCTGCTGGAGAGCACGAACTCGGTCTTGCCGCCGAATAGACGGGCCGACTTGTAGCACGACGCCCAAGGCGTGATGTGGTCGTTGGTGCCCGCCAGACAGAACACATCGCTGGTGACCTGCTTCAGATCGATCGGAGTGCCACAGACCTCAAGGGCATTGGGGCGGGTCAGAGGGTTGTTCTTGAACATCTCGATCAGATCGCCGTGAAAGGCAGCCGGCAGGCGAGTGGTGTCGTTGTTCCAGAACAGGATGTCGAACACGGGCGGTTCGTTACCCAGCAGGTAGTTGTTGACCCAGTAGTTCCAGATCAGGTCGTTGGGGCGCATCCAGGCGAAGACCTTGGCCATGTCGCGACCTTCCAGCACGCCAGCCTGATAGGAGTGGCGCTTGGCCGTTTCCAGGGTCTGTTCATCGACGAACAGGGCAACTTCGGTATCCAGCGTGGTATCCAGCACGCTGACCAGTAGCGTCAGTGCATGAACCTTCTGCTCGCCCAGCGCGGCGTAATGCCCAAGCAATGCGGTGCAGGTGATGCCGCCCGAGCAGGCGCCGAGCATATTGATGTCCTTGCTGCCGGTGATGGCTGTCACCACATCGACCGCTTCCTTCAAGGCCTCGATGTAAGTGGACAGGCCCCATTCACGCTGCGCCTTGGTCGGGTTACGCCAACTGACGATGAAGGTCTGTACGTTGCTGCGCAGACAAAAGCGCGCCAGGCTTTTTTCCGGGCTCAGGTCGAAGACGTAGAACTTGTTGATCTGCGGCGGCACCACCAGCAATGGCCGTTCATGGACCTGCTCGGTGATGGGCTTGTACTGGATCAGCTCCAGCACATCGTTGCGAAACACCACCGAACCTTCGGTGGTCCCCAGGTTCTTGCCGACTTCAAAGGCGTCCATGTTGACCTGGCTCGGCATGCCACCGTTATGCACCAGATCCTTGGCCATGTGCGCCAGGCCATCGAATATGCTTTTACCGCCAGTCTCGAAGAAACGCTTTACCGCAGCCGGGTTGGCGGCCGTATTGGTCGGAGACATGGCTTCGGTCATCAGGTTGATCACAAAATGACCACGGCTGATGTCCTGAGGGGTGAGGTTGCTGCCGTCGATCCAGTCATGCAGCTCCTTGCGCCAGGCCAGGTAGCTCTGCAAATAACGACGATACAGCGGGTTCTGGCTCCATGCCGGGTCCGCAAAGCGTCTGTCGTCAGCGGCTGGCTGCAGGGCAGACTTGCCGAACATCACGTTCTTTATTTCAACACTCAAGTGGGCGACATGCTTGAGGCTGTGGAACGGCTGCTTGATTGCCTGGCGCAGAACCATGCGAGCGGTGGTCAGTAAATCCTTGCGGCGCAAGCCAACCACCGGGTTCAAACCCAAGGTGTGTTCAGAGGCTTGTTGCTGCAGGTCATCGTTGTTCTTGCTACTCATCTACGACGCTCCATTGTCCTGAGACGAGTACTGACTTTCCCTGTGAGCCAGTGACACAGGCGAGTCGTCAGTACTACTGCTCGTGTGACCGATGATGGCTTGGCTGCCAATTCCCGTGGTTTATG
The DNA here is from genome assembly GCF_030580745.1 of Pseudomonas serbiensis. Classification (NCBI taxonomy): domain Bacteria; kingdom Pseudomonadati; phylum Pseudomonadota; class Gammaproteobacteria; order Pseudomonadales; family Pseudomonadaceae; genus Pseudomonas; species Pseudomonas serbiensis. Next base: position 212,369 of record NZ_JAUQOO010000007.1, on the reverse strand, counting down.
CAAGCTACCGCGAAGGCGCCTGAACAGCTGCGCTTCATGTGACCACTGCTTTGCATACTGCTTGTTATTCGCGCATCGAAGGGATGCAGGGAATTTACCAAAGTCATTGGTTACGCGAGATTTCAAAAAATCGCAAGCAGCGTCAGTCATTGACCGCTGCGCGGGACATTGAAACAAAACAGATTAGAAAGCGCTTCCTAATACGTCAAACGGCAGGCTAGAGCTTTCTGGAAGATATATGCGTTGTCTGGGGCTGCTGGAAAAACTGACGAGCGTGTGTCGTCATTTTTTCTGATGACTAGAGCATAAGCCTGATGACTTGCTCGGAAGGGTCGCGGGATTTACCTGCCTTTTGCAACTCCAGCAGATAATCCTCCCACAAGGACTCCTGGCGTCTGGACAGCTCGTAGAGGTATTCCCAGGTGAACAGGCCGCTGTCATGGCCATCATCGAAGGTCAGTTTCAGCGCGTACTGGCCCGCAGGCTCGATCTTGGTCAGACCTACCCCCAGCTTGCCGAATTGCAGGATCGGCTTGCCATGGCCCTGAACCTCGGCGGAAGGCGAATGCACCCGCAGAAACTCCGCAGGTAAATGATATGCCTCATCCGGCCCGTACTTGAGCGTCAGGGTTTTCGAGGCTTTGTGGAGCTGGATGGCGGTTGGGATGGGGGGCACGGTGGGGAGCCTCAAGCTACAAGTGACAAGCTACAAGTGAAGCAGTGACAAGCTTCAAGTGAAAGCAGCTGCAAGCTACAAGCACAATCAGCTTGCAGCTTACAGCTCCCAACTTGCAGCTACTTACAAAATATACCGCGACAGGTCTTCGTCGTTGGCCAGTTCGCCCAGGTGGCTGTTGACGTAGTCGGCGTCGATCAGGATCGGCGAGGCATCCGGGCTGCCAGCCAGATCGCCGGCGCTGAACGACACTTCTTCAAGCAGGCGTTCCAGCAGGGTGTGCAGGCGGCGGGCACCGATGTTTTCGGTTTTCTCGTTGACCTGCCAGGCAATCTCGGCCAGACGCTTGATGCCGTCAGGCTTGAACTCGATGTCCAGGCCTTCGGTCTTGAGCAGTTCGCGATATTGCTCGGTCAGCGAGGCATGCGGTTCGCTGAGGATGCGCTCGAAATCTTGAGGCGTGAGGGCCTTGAGTTCGACACGAATCGGCAGACGGCCTTGCAGCTCGGGCACCAGATCGCTTGGCTTGCTCAGGTGGAACGCACCCGAAGCGATGAACAGGATGTGGTCGGTCTTGACCATGCCCAGTTTGGTATTCACGGTGCAGCCTTCGATCAGCGGCAGCAGGTCGCGCTGTACGCCTTCGCGGGAAACATCGACACCGCCGGAGTTGCCGCGCTTGGCGACCTTGTCGATCTCGTCGATGAACACGATGCCGTGTTGTTCGACGGCTTCCAGAGCCTTGACCTTCAACTCTTCATCGTTGACCAGGCGGCTGGCCTCTTCGTCGCGCACCAGCTTGAGCGCTTCCTTGACCTTGAGCTTGCGGCTCTTCTTCTTGCCCTTGCCCATGTTGGCAAACAGGCTTTGCAGCTGGTTGGTCATTTCTTCCATGCCGGGCGGCGCGGAAATATCGACGCCCACGGTGTCGTTGACCTCGATCTCGATTTCCTTGTCGTCCAGTTGGCCTTCGCGCAGACGCTTGCGGAACAGCTGACGGGTATTGGAATCGCTGGTCGAAACCGGCTCTTCGCTGAAACCGTTGCGAGCAGGTGGCAGCAAGGCATCAAGGATGCGGTCTTCGGCAGCGTCTTCTGCGCGGTGACGGACCTTGACGATTTCCTGTTCGCGCAGCAGCTTGATGGCGGCGTCGGCCAGATCACGAATGATCGACTCCACGTCACGGCCCACATAGCCCACTTCAGTGAACTTGGTGGCTTCAACCTTCAGGAACGGCGCATTGGCCAGCTTGGCCAGACGACGGGCGATTTCGGTTTTACCGACGCCGGTCGGGCCGATCATCAGAATGTTCTTTGGAGTTACTTCGACGCGCAGTTCTTCTGGCAACTGCATCCGGCGCCAGCGGTTTCGCAAGGCAATGGCGACGGCGCGCTTGGCATCGTCCTGGCCAATGATGTGGCGATTGAGTTCGTGGACGATTTCACGGGGAGTCATGGACATGGTAATTGATGGTCCTCAGGCATAAAGAAGTCGGCAGGGGTGCGGGTTACGCAGCCGGACAACGGCTTATTCAGCGAGGTCCTGCTCCTCAATGGTGATGTTGTGGTTGGTGAACACGCAAATATCGCCAGCGATGTGCAATGCAGTCTCGGTGATCTCGCGGGCCGACAGATCGGTCTTGAGCAGCAGCGCACGGGCAGCAGCCTGGGCGAATGCGCCACCCGAGCCCATGGCGATCAGGCCATCTTCAGGTTCCACGACATCGCCGTTACCGGTGATGATCAGCGAGGCGTCCTTGTTGGCGACGGCCAGCATGGCTTCCAGGCGGCTGAGGGAGCGATCGGTACGCCAGTCCTTGGCCAGTTCGACGGCAGCACGTACCAGATGGCCTTGATGCTTTTCCAGCTGGCCTTCAAAACGCTCGAACAGCGTGAAAGCGTCAGCCGTGGCCCCGGCGAAACCGGCGATAACTTCACCGTGATACAGGCGGCGTACTTTCTTCGCGTTGCCTTTCATGACGGTGTTGCCCAGGGAAACCTGGCCGTCGCCAGCCATGACGACTTTGCCGTGGCGGCGCACTGAAACGATGGTGGTCAAGGGAGAGTCTCCACGCAGCGGGGCGAAAATGCCCTGATGCAGACTCATATGGGGGTGGGGTTGGGTATTTCAACCGCGAATTCATTTGCGAAAAAGCCAGTGATGAAGCTTTCGCGAATGAATTCGCTCCTACCGGGGCTGCTGTGTGCTTCCGTAGGAGCGAATTTATTCGCGAAGAGGTCAGAAGCCTGTGTTATTGCTTGCTGCGCTGTTGCAACAACAGGTTACTAAATCCGCCGCTCGCCAATTGCTTCTGGGCGGTGGTGAGTTGTTCGCGGTTGCTGAACGGGCCGACCAGAACCCGGTACCAGGTTTCTTCCTTGACCGTGCCGGACTCCACTGTCGAGGTCTGGCCTAGCAGGATGATCTGCGCGCGCACCTTGTCAGCATCTTCTTTCTTGCGGAACGAGCCCGCTTGCAGGAAGAACTGGGTCACTGGCGCCGGTTTTGCGGTCGCTACAGGTGGTGCCGGTGGCGGTGTCAGGCCGCTGAGGGCCGCCTGGGCGCGTGCGGTGTCGATCTTTGCCGCCTGCTCAGGCGACACGGGTGCAATCGGGGTCACGGGCGGTGGCGTCTTTTCCGGTACCGCTTCGTTCGGCACGATCACTTCCGATTCCGGCAGCAGCGTGTAGAAGTCGTACTTCGGCTTGACCGGTGCCGTCGGGCTCGGTGGCGTCTTGTTCGCTTCGGCGATTTTTGCTGCCTTGGCCTCGGCCTTGGCACGTTTTACGTCTTCACCGCCGGGTTCGAGCTTCATCAGAAAGACGATGAATGCACCCACGGTCAAGCCAATCGCCAGCCATAACCATCCTGGAATCGGCTTCTTCGCGGGTGCCTGATAACGGCTGGCGCCCCGCTTGGGAGCCGGTTTCTTCTTCGCAACTGCCAACTTACATACGCTCCAGAGTTTCCAGACCCAATAGATCCAGGCCTTGCTTGAGAGTGCGACCGGTCAGGGCCGCCAGACGCAGACGGCTCTGTTGTTGATCGGGATTTTCCGCACCAAGGATCGGGCAGTTTTCATAGAAGCTGGAAAACAGACCCGCAAGGTCATACAGGTAAGCACAAAGAACGTGAGGCGTGCCTTTTTCTGCAACGTTATTCAGGGTTTCCGTGAACTGAGCCAGGCGTGCAGCCAGTTCCTGCTCCTGCGGTGCTTGCAGAACGATCTGGCCTTGAGTGGCATCGAACGGCGTACCCAGTTTGCGGAATACGCCGGAAACGCGGGTGTACGCATACAGCAGATAAGGCGCGGTGTTGCCCTCGAAACTGAGCATCTGATCGAAGTTGAAGCTGTAATCGCTGGTGCGATGCTTGGACAGGTCGGCGTATTTCACCGCGCTGATGCCCACTGCCTTGGCGATGGTCCGCAGCTCGCTTTCGGCGACTTCCGGGTTCTTCTCTTTCACCAGCGTGTAGGCGCGTTCTTCGGCTTCGTCGAGCAGGTCGATCAGTTTGACGGTGCCGCCATCGCGGGTCTTGAACGGACGGCCATCGGCGCCGTTCATGGTGCCGAAGCCCATGTGCTCCAGTTGCATGCCGTCATGAACGAAACCGGCGCGGCGGGCGACTTCAAACACTTGCTGGAAGTGCAGAGCCTGACGCTGGTCGACGAAGTACAACACGCGGTCGGCTTTCAGGATCTTGCTGCGATAGCGGATGGCCGCCAGATCAGTGGTGGCATACAGGTAACCGCCACCGGCCTTTTGCACGATGACCGGCAGTGGCGTGTCTTCGGCGGTGCGGAATTCTTCGAGGAAGACGCACTGCGCGCCGTTGCTTTCAACCAGCAGGCCCGAAGCTTTCAGGTCACTGACCACGTTGGCCAGATCGTCGTTGTAGGCGCTTTCGCCCTTGACGTCAGCCGGTGTCAGTTTGACGTTGAGGCGCTCGTAGGTCTTCTGGCAGTGAGACAGCGAGATCTCGTTGAAGCGGTTCCACAGAGCAAGGCAATCGGCATCGCCCGCCTGCAACTTGACCACCAGACCGCGAGCGCGCTCTGCGAACTCTTCGGACTCGTCGAAGCGCTGCTTGGCGGCGCGGTAGAAGTTTTCCAGGTCGGACAGTTCGTCGCTGGTGGCGGGTTTTTCCTGAAGGTAGGCCAGCAGCATGCCGAACTGGGTTCCCCAGTCGCCCACGTGGTTCTGGCGAATCACGGTATCGCCCAGAAACTCCAGAACGTTGGCCACGCCGTCGCCGATGATGGTCGAGCGCAAGTGGCCAACGTGCATTTCCTTGGCCAGGTTCGGGGCCGACAGGTCAACGACCACGCGCTGGGATGCGCTGGCCTTGCGTACCGACAGTTGCGCGTCGGCCAGTGCGGCATCCAGGCGCGCAGCCAGTGCCTGAGTGTTCTGGAAGAAGTTCAGAAAGCCCGGGCCTGCAATTTCGACCTTGCTGACCTGCTCGTCGGCAGGCAGGGCGGCGATGAGTTTTTCGGCCAGATCGCGGGGTTTCATGCCGGCCGGTTTGGCGAGCATCATCGCGATATTGCTGGCGAAATCGCCGTGGGTCTTGTCTCGGGCGTTTTCCACCTGAATCGCCGGCGTCAGCCCTTCTGGCAAGACGCCCTCGGTGACGAGACGGGTCAGGGCTTGTTGAATCAGCTGGCGAATGGTGTCTTTCATGATGCTCTCTTCAACCGCAAGCGCGGTGGCGCCGGGATGCGCGGGTGGAAAAACTGGGCATTATCCGTTGCCGGGGCAAGCTTGCCAACCTTCTTAGCCTGTGGGCTTCGCGAATGAATTCGCTCCTATCCGGCTGCGTACGGTGTGGGAGCCAATTCATTCGCGAAAATGCACACCCACCTGCTTAATAAAGATCCACCGGGTCCACATCCAGCGACCAGCGCACCTGCCTGCCGCTGGGCATCTGCTCCAGTATCAGCAGCCAACTGTTGAGCATGCGATGCAGTGGTGCTCTGGCGTTGGCCTGGACCAGCAATTGCGCCCGGTAGCGTCCGGCGCGCCGTTCCATGGGAGCGGGGACCGGGCCAAGTAGTTCAACGCCGCCCAGATTCATTTGGGCCAGCAATTGCTCGGCCTCGGCGCAGGCCTGATCGAGAAACTCTTCTGCCTGCCCCGGCTTGTGGGCTTCGGCGCGCAGCAGGGCCAGATGCGAGAAGGGCGGCAGACCGGCAGCACGACGCTCGCTCAGGGCCTGTTCGGCAAAGGCGAAGTAGCCTTGCTCGGTCAACTGGATCAGCAGCGGATGATCGGCCAGATGGGTCTGGATAATCACCTTGCCCGGTTCTTCGGCGCGGCCAGCACGCCCGGCCACCTGCACGATCAACTGCGCCATACGCTCGCTGGCGCGGAAATCACCTGAGAACAACCCGCCATCGGCGTCCAGGATCGAGACCAGCGTCACGCGGGGGAAGTGATGCCCTTTGGCGAGCATTTGCGTGCCCACCAGAATGCACGGCTGCCCGCGTTGAATGGTGGCGAATAACTGATTCATCGCGTCCTTGCGCGACGTGCTGTCACGGTCGACCCGTAGCACCGGGTAATCCGGGAACAGAATCGCCAGTCGTTCCTCGGCCCGCTCGGTGCCTGCGCCCACTGGCCGCAAATCCACCTTGCCGCATGAAGGGCACTGGCGCGGCACGCGCTCGACATGCCCGCAATGATGGCAACGCAACTCGCCGGAGCGCTGATGCACGGTCATGCGCGCATCGCAGCGCTGGCATCCCGACAGCCAGCCGCAGTCGTGGCACAGCAAGGTGGGCGCGAAACCGCGACGATTGAGGAAGACCAGTACTTGCTGGCCGGCCGCGAGAGTCTGGCCGATGGCTTGCTGCATCGGCCCTGAGATTCCGCTGTCCAGCGGCCGGCTTTTCACATCCAGGCGCAGGAAGCGTGGTTGCTGTGCGCCGCCAGCCCGCTGGTTCAGGCGCAGCAGGCCGTAGCGGCCGGTATAGGCGTTATGCAGGCTTTCCAGAGACGGTGTGGCCGAGCCCAGCACAATCGGGATGTTTTCTTGTCGAGCGCGGACCAGCGCCAGATCGCGGGCGTGATAGCGCAGGCCTTCCTGCTGTTTATAGGAGCCGTCGTGCTCTTCGTCGATGATGATCAGTCCCGGATTCTTCATCGGGGTGAACAGCGCCGAACGTGTACCGATTATGATATCGGCCTCGCCATCCCGTGCCGCCAGCCAGGCGTCCAGCCGTTCGCGGTCATTGACGGCCGAGTGCAGCAAGGCGATCCGGGCATTGAAACGCTGCTCGAAACGCGCCAGTGTTTGCGGCCCGAGGTTGATTTCCGGGATCAGCACCAGAGCCTGCTTGCCTGCTTCCAGCGTTTCGCGGATCAACTGCAAATAGACTTCGGTCTTGCCGCTGCCCGTAACGCCTGCCAACAAGAAAGCATGAAAGCTGCCGAAACCGGCCCGAATGGCTTCGCAAGCGGCGCGCTGTTCTGTATTGAGCGGCAGTTCCGGCTGCGCCAGCCAGTGCTCATGGCGCGCTGCCGGTGCATGACTGCGGACCTCAACCTCTACCAGCCCTTTGGCCAGCAGCAGATTGAGGCTTTCCTTATTAAGCATCAGCTTGCTGAGCAATTGATGCGCTACACCGTGCGGATGCTGGGCCAGGGTGGTCAGGGCTTCCCGCTGCTTGGGCGCACGGGCGATACGCGGGTCGTCGACGCTTGCGCCAGGTGTCACGTGCCAGAAGCGCTCCTGGCGTGTTTCGGCCAGTTCGCCCTGACGCAGCAGAACCGGCAGCGCCCAACTCAGGGTATCGCCCAGGCTGTGCTGGTAATACTGGGCTGTCCACAGGCACAGCTTGAACAGTGATGGCGGCAAGGGTACCTGACTGTCGAGCAGGGCGATGGCGGGCTTGAGCTTTTCGTCGGGGACTTCGCTGTGATCGACCACTTCCACCAGAATGCCGATCATTTCCCGCCGCCCGAATGGCACCCGCAAACGCATGCCCGGCTGCAAGGCGCTACGCGATACTCCGGCCGGAGCGCGATAGTCGAACAGGCGTCGAAGCGGCGAGGGCAGGGCCAGGCGCAGGATGGCGTTTGGCAAGCGATGCTTCCTGTGGTGGAGGGCGAAGAATGCGCGATCTTAGCAGACGACCGGTTTAAAGGTTCGCTTGCGTCAGATGGATTGTCTGGTAATATCCGCGGCCTAATTGCGTGCGGTATTCAACAATAGTGTTGGGTGGCGGCTCGCTAGACCGAGGAAGTACCCCATGAAAGCAGATATCCATCCAGTTTACGAAGCCATTGACGCAACCTGCAGCTGCGGCAATGTCATCAAAACCCGTTCGACTCTCGCCCAGCCTCTGAGCCTGGACGTTTGCAACGAGTGCCACCCGTTCTACACCGGTAAGCAAAAGACTCTGGACGTTGGCGGCCGCGTCGACAAGTTCAAGTCGCGTTTCGGTGCGTTCGGCGCAACCAAAGCCAAGTAATGTTGGCCGCTCTGGGCTGGCGTGTGCGCTACTCCAGGCAGCTTGAAAAGGCACCCCTTGTGGGTGCCTTTTTTGTGGCCGCGATCTGGCTGCCTGCTGCCCAGGCCTTCTGCCCGGCGCCTCAAGGGTTGCCGGTCGCCCAGGTGCAACGGGTAGTGGATGGCGACACCTTGCGTCTTGTCGATGGGCGCAATGTACGCATGATCGGCCTCAATACTCCCGAAACCGGCAAGAGCGGCCGCTCAGCCGAGCCTTTTGCCGTGGCCGCACAGCGTCGTTTGCAGGTTCTGGTGGATGAGAGCGGCGGTCAGGTCAGTCTGCGGGTCGGTCAGCAGGCCGAAGATCATTACGGCCGTATGCTGGCCAATGTCTATGGCCGCAATGGCGCCAACCTTGAGGCGCAGATGCTGAGCGAAGGGCTGGGTTATCTGGTGGCAGTTGCGCCCAACGTGGCGCTGGTCGACTGCCAGAAGGGCGCGGAACTCAAGGCACGTCAGGCCGGGTTGGGCGTGTGGCGCAGTTCGCCGGTCCAGTCCGCCGGGCAGATCGACAAAGGCGGCTTTGCCCTGATTTCCGGGCAGGTTCGCAGCGTACAGAGCAACCGCGGCGGTGTCTGGCTCGAGTTGCAGGGTTCGCTGGTGCTGCGCATCGCCCCCGACCTGCTTTCGCAATTCGACAGCGCGATGCTCGAACGCCTGCAAGGCAAGCAGGTCGAGGCGCGTGGCTGGGTGGTGGATCGTTCCCGGCGCGGTGGTCTAGAGTCAGGGCAGGCGCGCTGGATGATGCCGATTACTCATCCTGCCATGCTGAGCCTGTCGAACCGTTAGTCATCAAAGCCCTGACGCGGGCATCTTGCTGATGAGCGGTCCGGGTTTTGTATTCCAAGGCTCTAAGCGTAAAGTCTATACCCGCGCCTATTGACAGCAGTGACTGGTCAGTCTTGTTAGGACTATGCATCTTGCGTATCCTCGGCGGTCCGTCTGTCCCACAGTAAAAAAAGCGGAATCCCTAAATGTCAGATCTGAAAACTGCCGCGCTCGAATACCATGCCAATCCACGTCCTGGTAAATTGAGCGTCGAACTCACCAAGCCGACCGCAACTGCTCGTGACCTGTCCCTGGCCTACAGCCCTGGTGTTGCTGAACCTGTGCGTGAAATTGCCCGTGATCCCGAGCTTGCCTACAAGTACACCGGCAAAGGCAACCTGGTAGCAGTTATTTCCGATGGCACCGCGATTCTCGGCCTCGGCGATCTGGGTCCATTGGCTTCCAAGCCGGTCATGGAAGGTAAAGGGGTTCTGTTCAAGCGTTTCGCCGGTATCGACGTTTTCGATATCGAAGTCGACTCCGAAAGCCCGCAAGCTTTCATCGACACCGTAAAGCGCATCTCCATCACCTTCGGTGGCATCAACCTGGAAGACATCAAGGCACCTGAGTGCTTTGAAATCGAAAAGGCTCTGATCGAACAATGCGACATCCCGGTTTTCCACGATGACCAGCACGGCACCGCTATCGTGACCGCCGCGGGCATGATCAACGCTCTGGAAATCGTCGGCAAAAGCCTCGACACCGCCAAGATCGTCTGCCTGGGCGCTGGTGCAGCGGCCATCTCCTGCATGAAGCTGCTGGTGAGCATGGGCGCGAAGATCGAGAACATCTTCATGGTTGACCGTACTGGCGTGGTTCACTCCGGCCGTACCGACCTGAACCAGTACAAGGCTGTTTTCGCTCACGCAACCGAGAAGCGTACCCTGAGCGAAGCTCTGGACGGCGCTGACGTTTTCGTTGGCTTGTCCGGTCCTAACCTGCTGAGCGCTGAAAACCTGAAGCTGATGGCCAAAGACCCGATCGTGTTCGCTTGCTCGAACCCTGATCCGGAAATCTCCCCAGAGCTGGCTCACGCTACCCGTGACGACGTGATCATGGCGACCGGTCGTTCCGACTACCCGAACCAGGTCAACAACGTGCTGGGCTTCCCGTTCATCTTCCGTGGTGCTCTGGACGTTCGCGCCAAGCGCATCAACGAAGAAATGAAAATCGCTGCTGCCAACGCCCTGCGCGAACTGGCCAAGCTGCCTGTCCCTCAGGAAGTCAGCGACGCCTACGGCGGCATCAAGCTGGAATTCGGTCGTGAGTACATCATTCCGAAACCAATGGACGCTCGCCTGCTGGGCCTGATCTCCGACGCAGTGGCCAAGGCTGCTATCGAAAGCGGCGTTGCTACCCTGCCGTATCCGAAGCACTACCCGCTGACCAGCGTGGATGATGTGTTTAAGGGTTAACAGCAGCCCATAAAAAAACCGGCCTTTGGGCCGGTTTTTTTATGGGGAAGATTCAAGCTGCAAGCTGCAAGAGAAGAGCGCGCAACTGCTCTTGCTTGCCGCTTCCAGCTATCTTTAGAACAAATCGATCGGTGCCGATTCGTCTGCTGGCAGCGGGCTGCCCGGTACGCTGCCGCCCAGTTCGTTCACGCTTGGAGGCGTGTCTTCGCTCTTGAACAGCTCGAAGAATGCATTGGGCGTGCTTGGGGTTGCTGCGCGGCCGCTTACAGGATCAACCCGCAGGCTCAGGATTCCATCCGGTTCAGCCTGTTGGTGAGGTGCCTTGTCCTTGAGCGCGGCGCTCATGTAATCCATCCAGATCGGCAAGGCGACCGTGCCGCCAAACTCGTGGCGCCCGAGGCTTTCCGGCTGGTCGAAGCCTGTCCAGACTGTCGTCACGTAATCTGCGTTATAGCCGGAGAACCACGCATCCTTGGATTCGTTGGTCGTACCGGTCTTGCCCGCGATATCCGGCCGGTTCATGGACAGGGCGCGCCGCCCGGTGCCGCGTTTGATCACGTCCTGCAACATGCTGTTGAGGATGTAAGTGGTGCGGCCGTCGACAATGCGTTCTGCAACGACTGGCGCCTGAGGTTCGGCAGGTGAAGTCGGTGAGGCAGTGTCAATCGGGCTGTCGTGTACCGCGAATGTCGAGGTGTCAGGTGCTGTCTTGGCATCGTTGGCCGGTACGCTGGCCGGATTGGCCACGAACAGTGTCTGGCCGTCACGGTTCTCGATCTTCTGGATCAGGTACGGGCTGACCTTGTAGCCGCCGTTGGCAAATGTGCTCCAGCCGGTGGCGATCTCCATCGGCGTCAGGGTTGCCGTGCCCAGTGCCAGCGACAGGTTGCGTGGCAGATCCTGCTTGGCGAACCCGAAGCGGGTGATGTAGTCGATCGTGCTGTCGATGCCCAAGGCCTGCAACAGGCGGATCGAAACCAGGTTGCGCGACTTGTAGAGCGCTTCACGCAGCCTGATCGGGCCAAGGAAGGTGTTGGTATCGTTCTTCGGGCGCCAGACCTTGTCCAGATACTCGTCGACGAACACGATCGGTGCATCGTTCACCAGGCTGGAGGCGGTGTAGCCGTTGTCCAGCGCTGCACTGTAGATGAAAGGCTTGAAGCTGGAGCCCGGCTGACGCTTGGCCTGCATGGCGCGGTTGTAATTGCTTTGCTCGAACGCGAAGCCACCGACCAGGGCGCGAATGGCACCGTTTTGCGGGTCCAGTGAAACCAGCGCGCTCTGTGCGGCGGGAATTTGACTGAATTTCAGCGAGCCGTCTGCCTGACGCAGCAGGCGAACCAGATCACCCACATGAGCAACGTCAGCAGGTTGGCGCGGATTTGCCCCCAGGCTGTTGGTGTTCAGGTAAGGGCGAGCCCATTTCATGCTGCTCCAGTCGACGCTTTCTTCTTTCTCGCCATTGCGGGTCAGGACGCGGATGCCGTTCTTGTCGATCTGCGTGACGATTGCAGGCTCCAGGCCGTTGATCGTGCGTTGCTTGGTCAGTTCCTGAGCCCAGCCGGCATGTGTCATGCCCGGGAAGCGGCTTTCCGGCCCGCGATAGCCATGGCGCTGGTCGTATTCGATCAGGCCTTGCTGCACGGCTGTGTTGGCATGTTCCTGAAGGTCGCTTGGAACAGTAGTGGTGACGCGGAAGCCTTCGGTATAGGCTTCGCTGCCGTAACGGCCGACCATCTCGGCGCGGGCCATTTCGGCGATGTAAGGCGCGTAAACTTCCGGCGTCGGAACGTGGTAGCTGGCGTTGATCGGCTCGTTCAAGGCCGTCTGGTAAGCGTTCTGGTCAATTTTGCCCAGGCGGTACATGCGCCCAAGAATCCAGTCGCGACGTTCCTTGGCGCGGGCCGGGTTGGCCAGCGGGTTGAAGCGTGACGGAGCCTTGGGCAAGCCGGCAATCATGGCCATTTGCGCAAGGCTTACATCGCGAATCGATTTGCCATAGTAGACTTGCGCCGCTGCTTCGATGCCATAGGCGCGGTTGCCCAGATAAATCTTGTTGACGTACAGCTCAAGGATTTCATCCTTGGTCAGTTGGCGCTCGATTTGCAAGGCAAGAAGAATTTCGGTGGTTTTACGTGAAAAGCTTCTTTCGCTGGTCAGGAAAAAGTTTTTCGCGACCTGCATTGTGATGGTGCTGCCGCCTGATTGAATATGGCCGCTTTTTACAAGTTGGGTAGCGGCACGCATCAGGCTGCTTGGGTCGACGCCGTAGTGATTGGCGAAGTTGTCGTCTTCGGCCGACAGCAGGGCGTTGATGAAGTTGGGCGGGATTTCGGCAAAGCGGATTGGGGTACGGCGCATCTCGCCAAACTCCGCGATCAGCTTGCCGTCGCTGCTGTAGACGCGCAGGGGGATTTGCAGCTGAATGCTTCTCAGCGCTTCGACAGAAGGCAGATTCGGGCTCAGATAAAGGAATGCGCCGCTCAGACCGAGCAGCAGGCTGCAGAACACTGCAACGAGAGACCACCAGAGAAACTTCAACAAGCGTATCAAGGCTTTTGGATTTCCACGAAAAAGAATGGGTTAAGCACAGGCATTTACAAATGAACACGCCTTGAAGCTTTGTTAAACGAAAAAAACGCTGGGCATTATAAGCATTTTTCGTCTCCAAGCGTGATTTGCGCTACTGTCAAGGCTGTTGACAGTGACGTTGACCAAAAATTACTCCGTAAGTGGCGGAAAACTCATAGGAATCAGGTTGTGTTCGAACTCTTCGGTAAGAAGGCCAACACCCTTCTAGGGATCGATATTAGCTCTACCTCGGTAAAACTCCTTGAGTTGAGTCGTTCCGGCACTCGTTACAAGGTCGAGTCTTATGCGGTCGAACCGCTGCCGGCCAATGCCGTAGTCGAAAAGAACATTGCCGAACTTGAAGGTGTCGGCCATGCGTTGTCTCGTGTGCTGGTCAAGGCCAAGACGAGCGCCAAAATAGTGGCGGTCGCCGTTGCAGGATCGGCGGTCATCACCAAGACCATCGAGATGGACGCCGGTCTGTCCGATGACGATATGGAAAACCAGCTCAAGCTTGAAGCTGACCAGTACATTCCTTACCCCCTCGAAGAAGTCGCCATCGATTTTGAAGTCCAGGGCTATTCGGCGCGCAACCCCGAGCGTGTCGAAGTGCTTCTGGCTGCCTGCCGAAAGGAAAACGTGGAAGTGCGTGAGGCTGCATTGGCGCTGGCCGGGCTGACGGCCCGTGTCGTCGATGTAGAGGCTTATGCGCTGGAGCGTTCTTTCGGTCTGCTGTCTGCACAACTGGGCAATGGTCACGATCAACTGACGGTGGCTGTGGTGGACATCGGCGCGACCATGACCACCCTCAGCGTCCTGCATCACGGGCGTATCATCTATACACGCGAGCAACTGTTCGGCGGTCGGCAACTGACTGAGGAAATCCAGCGTCGCTATGGCCTGTCCATGGAAGAGGCGGGTCTTGCGAAGAAGCAGGGCGGGCTGTCCGACGATTACGTCAGTGAAGTGTTGAACCCTTTCAAGGATGCCCTGGTGCAGCAGGTTTCGCGCTCGCTGCAGTTTTTCTTTGCTGCCGGTCAGTACAACACCGTGGATTACATCATGTTGGCAGGCGGTACGGCTTCCATTCCAGGGCTTGAACATTTGATCCAGAAACGTCTTGGGACACCGACCATGGTCGCCAACCCTTTTGCCGACATGGCTCTGAGTTCCAAGGTCAACGCCGGTGCCCTGGCCAGTGATGCTCCTGCCTTGATGATCGCCTGCGGTCTGGCCTTGAGGAGCTTCGACTAATGGCACGGATCAACCTTTTACCGTGGCGTGAAGAGCTTCGCGAAGAGCGCAAGAAACGCTTCCTGACCGCGCTGGTCGGTGTGCTGGTTTTCTCGGTAGGTACCCTGTTTCTGATTGATCGTTACGTCAGTAATTCGATCACCTATCAGGAGTCGCGTAACGCATTCATCCAGAAGGAAATTGCCCAGCTCGATATCCGCATCAAGGAAATCAGCGACCTGAAAGCCCGGCGCAAACAGTTGCTGGAGCGGATGAAGATCATTCAGGACTTGCAGGGCAATCGCCCGATCATTGGCCGGATGTTCGATCAACTGGCGCGGACCTTGCCGGATGGCGTTTATTTTTCAGATGTCAAAATGACCGACAAATTGATTTCGATCAGCGGAGCTGCCGAGTCGAACAACCGGGTTTCGGACCTGATGCGTAACCTGGACGCTTCCGACTGGCTGGAGTCGCCAAGCCTGACCGAGGTCAAGGCGACCACGGCCGGCGCGGTGGATCAGGCCAACGTCTTTCAGTTGACCGTACGTCAGACCCAGCCTGCTGCTGTCGTTGTTGAAGGAGCCAAGCCATGAATTTTTCCGAATGGCTGGAAGGGCTTCGCAAGGTCGACATCAACGATCTGGACCTCAACAACCTGGGCTCCTGGCCTGCCGCAGTCAAGGCTATCTCCGGTGTATTGGTGATGCTGCTGGTATTTGCGCTGGGTTATTTCTTTTTCATCCAGGAACTGGAAACCCGGCTCGAAGTGGCTCAGGCCAACGAGCTGATGCTGCGCGAACAGGTGTCGACCAAGGCCTTCCAGGCCGCGAATCTGGAGCCTTACAAGAAGCAGATGACGGAGATGGAAAACACCTTCGGTGCATTGCTGCGGCAATTGCCCAGCGATACCGAAGTGCCGGGTCTGCTCGAAGACATTACGCGCACGGGGCTTGGAAGCGGTCTGGAGTTCGAGGAAATCAAGCTGTTGCCCGAGGTTGTCCAGCAGTTCTACATCGAATTGCCGATTCAGATCACTGTCGTGGGCGGCTATCACGACCTTGCGACGTTCGTCAGTGGCGTTGCCAGCCTGCCGCGTATCGTGACGCTGCATGATTTTGAGATAAAGCCGGTCGATCCGAAATCCCAGACCAAGCTGCGCATGAACATTCTGGCCAAGACTTACCGCTACAACGATGAAGGGCTGAAGAAATGAGGGCGGCGCGACTGTTGTGCGTCAGTATGCTTGTGATGGGGCTCGCCGGCTGTGATAACGATCAGGAGTTCGCGGACCTCAGCACCTTCGTCAATGAGGTCAAGGCGCGTCCTTCAGGCAATATCGATCCATTGCCCAAGTTCCGGCCCTATGAAACCTTTACTTATAACGCGGCCAATCTGCGCAGTCCGTTCCAGCCTCCGGTGAAGATCGACCTGCTCAATCGCCAGAAAGGCTCGCGGCTGGTCAAGCCTGATGAGACGCGGGTCAAACAGTTTCTTGAGGGGTTCAATATCGAATCGTTCGAGATGGTCGGAACCATTGGCAACGAATCGGGTACATTCGCCTTGTTGCGCGGCGCCGGAGGCGTTCATCGCGTGAAAGTGGGCGATTATCTGGGCCGCAATAACGGCCGGATTGTGTCGGTCAGCGATGCGCAGGTCGATGTCATTGAAATAGTTCCTGATGGAGAGGGGGCCTGGCTTGAAAGGCCACGCAGTATTTCCCTCAAAGAACGCTCATGAAGTGGGCAAGGCCAAGCATGCATAACACCGCACAACGGAAATTCATCATGATCAGGATTCTCTCGATTATCGGCGTTTCGCTAGGGATAGCGATGCTTTCGCCGGTTCTCCAGGCAGCCAATCTCAAAACGCTGGATGTCGCAGCCTTGCCGGGTGACCGGATCGAACTGAAGCTTTCCTTCGATTCTCCGGTTCCTGCGCCGCGCGGCTATACCACCGAGCAGCCAGCACGCATCGCGCTGGATCTGCCGGGTGTGACCAGTCAGTTGGCTACCAAGAGTCGTGATCTGGGATCGGGCAATGCGCGCAGTGTCGTGGTGGTCCAGGCCCAGGATCGTACGCGCGTCATCATCAACATGACGACGCTGTCGCCCTACAGCTCGCGTGTCGAAGGCAACAACCTGTTCGTGGTCGTCGGCCAGGGCGCTGCCGCTGCGCAGTCCTCCCAGCCGAGCACGGCCATGGGAACACCGCGAGTCGCGGTCCCGGCACCCGCTCCGGCAGCCGCCCGGCCTTACGTGCCGGCTGGCGTGAAAGCCATCAAGAATATCGACTTCCAGCGCGGTGAGCTGGGCGAAGGCAATGTGGTCATCGATCTGAGCAGCCCGGGCATTTCTCCTGATATCCAGGAGCAGGGCGGCAAGATTCGTGTCGATTTCGCCAAGACCCAGTTGCCTGAGCCGTTGCGGGTCAGGCTGGACGTCAAGGATTTCGCCACGCCTGTGCAGTTCGTGAGTGCCACGACTTCCGGCGACAAGGCGAGTATCAGCATCGAGCCTTCGGGAGCCTTCGATTACTCGGCCTACCAGACCGAAAACAAGCTGACCATCAGCGTGCGCCCTCTGACCAATGAAGACCTGGATCGCCGTGCCGCCGACAAACCGGTCTACACCGGTGAAAAGCTGTCGCTGAACTTCCAGGACATCGATGTGCGCTCGGTGCTGCAATTGATTGCCGACTTCACCAACCTGAATCTGGTGGCCAGCGACACGGTTCAGGGCGGTATTACTCTGCGCCTGCAGAACGTGCCGTGGGATCAGGCGCTGGATCTGGTGCTCAAGACCAAGGGGCTGGACAAGCGCAAGGTCGGCAGTGTTCTTCTGGTTGCGCCAGCCGATGAGATTGCCGCCCGTGAGCGTCAGGAGCTGGAATCCCTCAAGCAGATTTCCGAGCTGGCGCCGTTGCGTCGCGAGCTTTTGCAGGTCAACTACGCCAAGGCGGCGGATATCGCCAAGCTGTTCCAGTCAGTGACCAGCGTCGAGTCGAAAGCCGACGAGCGTGGTTCGATCACTGTGGATGAGCGCACCAACAACATCATTGCCTACCAGACCCAGGACCGGCTCGACGAACTGCGCCGTATCGTGTCTCAACTGGATATTCCTGTGCGTCAGGTAATGATCGAAGCACGCATCGTTGAGGCCAACGTCGATTATGACAAGGCGCTGGGTGTGCGTTGGGGTGGAACCAAGGTCGGCAGCGGCAACTGGAATACCTACGGCCTGGACGATAACGGCGACGAAGCGGGCAATACCGGCTCTGACCTGAGTGCCAACACGCCGTTCGTCGACCTGGGCGCTGCCGATGCGACCTCCGGTATCGGGATCGCCTTCGTCACCAACAACACCTTGCTCGATCTTGAACTGAGCGCGATGGAGAAGACCGGCAACGGTGAAATCGTCTCTCAGCCGAAGGTGGTCACTTCCGACAAGGAAACCGCCAAGATCCTCAAGGGTACGGAAATCCCTTACCAGGAATCCAGCTCCAGCGGCGCGACAACCGTGAGTTTCAAGGAGGCGTCCCTGTCGCTGGAGGTGACGCCGCAGATCACGCCGGATAACCGCATCATCATGGAGGTCAAGGTCACCAAGGATGAGCCGGATTACCTCAATGCGGTGCTCGGCGTGCCTCCGATCAGGAAAAACGAGGTCAACGCCAAGGTGCTGGTTTCCGATGGCGAGACCATCGTGATCGGTGGCGTGTTCTCCAATACGCAAAGTAAAGTTGTAGAGAAAGTGCCATTTCTTGGCGATGTACCGTATCTTGGCCGCCTTTTCCGTCGAGATACGGTGTCAGAAGCGAAATCCGAGCTGTTGGTATTTCTGACTCCGCGTATCATGAACAACCAGGCGATTGCTGTGAGTCGTTGATTCTGTGCGAAATTTAATACTTGTAGGGCCGATGGGGGCTGGTAAAAGCACCATCGGCCGTTTGCTTGCCAAAGAGCTGCGTCTACCGTTCAAGGATTCCGACAAGGAAATCGAGCTGCGCTCGGGTGCAAATATTCCGTGGATTTTCGACAAGGAAGGCGAACCGGGCTTTCGTGACCGCGAGCAGGCGATGATTGCGGAGTTGTGTGAAGCCGATGGCGTCGTTCTGGCGACGGGCGGCGGAGCCGTCATGCGCAGCGAAAACCGTCAGGCACTGCATGCCGGTGGGCGCGTGGTGTATCTGCATGCGTCGGTCGAGCAGCAGGTCGGACGCACCGCACGTGACCGTAATCGCCCATTGCTGCGCACCGCCGATCCGGCTCGTGTGTTGGGCGAGTTGCTGGCCATTCGTGACCCGCTGTATCGGGAAATCGCCGATCTGGTGGTTGAAACCGATGAACGGCCACCTCGTATGGTCGTTCTTGACATACTTGCCCGCCTGGCAGAGCTTCCTCCCCGTTAAAGCGCAGACGAAAATGCGCTATCCTCGGCGACCATCAAAACAGCGACAGTCATTTGCTGTCCTGGCGCACGAAAAAACATGCGCAATGCCCAATCGGTAATCAATGTGGGGACACATGCAGACACTTAAGGTCGAGCTTGGTGAGCGTAGCTACCCGATTCATATTGGCGAAGGCCTTCTGGACAAGCCGGAGCTTCTGATCCCGCATATCGTCGGGCGGCAGGTAGCTATCGTCTCCAATACCACGGTGGCTCCTCTTTATCTCGAGCGATTGACGCGCACCCTGGTGGGCTACAACGTTGTGTCAGTGGTGCTTCCCGATGGCGAGGCGTTCAAGAACTGGGAAACCCTGCAAACCATCTTCGATGGCCTGCTCACGGCACGGCATGATCGCCGCACGACAGTGATCGCCCTCGGTGGCGGTGTGATCGGCGACATGGCCGGGTTTGCTGCCGCCTGCTATCAGCGCGGCGTGAACTTCATCCAGATCCCGACCACCCTGCTGTCCCAGGTGGACTCGTCGGTGGGTGGCAAGACCGGCATCAACCACCCGCTGGGCAAGAACATGGTGGGTGCTTTCTATCAGCCGGGCGTCGTGCTGATCGATACCACCACCCTCAACACCCTGCCCGAGCGTGAACTGTCCGCGGGGCTGGCTGAAGTCATCAAGTACGGCCTGATCTGCGACGAGCCCTTCCTGACCTGGCTGGAAGATCATGTCGACCGGTTGCGTGGTCTTGACCAGAAAGCCCTGACCATCGCCATCGAGCGTTCGTGCGCCGCCAAGGCGCTGGTGGTCGGTGCCGATGAGCGCGAGTCCGGTGTAAGGGCAACCTTGAACCTGGGTCACACTTTCGGCCACGCCATCGAAACGCATATGGGCTATGGTGTCTGGCTGCATGGCGAGGCGGTTGCCGCCGGTACGGTCATGGCCCTGGAAATGTCTTCGCGTCTTGGCTGGATCACTACCCAGGAGCGCGATCGCGGTATTCGCCTGTTCCAGCGTGCCGGTTTGCCGGTTGTGCCGCCGCAGGACATGACGGAAAGCGATTTCCTTGAGCACATGGCGATCGACAAGAAAGTGATCGATGGTCGCCTGCGTCTGGTGCTTCTGCGTCAGATGGGTGAAGCGGTTATCACGGACGATTATCCAAAAGAAGTACTACAGGCCACTTTGGTTGCGGATTACCGCGCCCTGGTGGATCAGCTTAGAGGTTAACGGAAAACCCATGACTAGTTTGCATGCCGACGAGGCTTTCCTCGGCCATTATCAGTTGAGTCATGACCCCTTTGCAGCGCGGGTACCTGGCTTCAAATTTTTCCCTGCCCAGCGCAAGTCGGTGCTGGGTCAGCTCCATCATCTGGCCCGCTATAGCCAGTTGCTGCTTGCAGTGACCGGCCCTCAGGGCAGTGGCAAGACCCTGCTGCGTCAGGCTCTGGTGGCCAGCACCAACAAGCAGTCAGTGCAGAGTGTGGTCATTTCGGCGCGTGGCGCCAGTGATGCGGCAGGTGTACTGCAGCAGGTCGCGCAGGCGCTGATTGTCGCCCAGGCCGAAATGCAGGCGATTCTGGCGCAGGTCGTGCAACTCGCGCTGACCGGTCAGGAAGTCTATTTGCTGGTCGACGATGCGGAACAACTTGGCGATTCGGCGCTCGAAGCGTTGCTGGGGCTGGCCGCAGGCACGCCGGAAGGGCGTCCGCATGTGTTCCTGTTTGGCGAGCCGTCGCTGATCGACCGTCTCGATCAACTGTGCGCCGACCTGCAGGGTGATGTCGAAGGCGAGCGCTTTCATGTCATTGAGTTGCAACCTTATACCGAAGAAGAAACCCGGGAATATCTGGCTCAACGTCTGGAAGGTGCAGGGCAAGGAATCGCGTTGTTCACTGCCGAGCAGATTACCGATATCCATGAGCAGTCCGATGGCTGGCCTGGGAATATCAACCAGGTTGCCCGCGATTCAATGATCGAGGCGATGATCGCTAGTCGTACTGCGGTCAAACGCCCAAGTGTGGGGTTCAACATGCCGAAAAAACACGTACTGGCCCTGGGCGCAGTTGTCGTGGTCGCAGTGGCAGCCGCAGTGCTGATCCCTGGCCGTGGCGACAAGGCTGCCGCGCCAGCCAATGCTCCGGCCCAGGCGCAATTGCCGCTGGGACAGGGCACGCCAGCGAATCAACAATCCAATAATGGTGGTCCGGCAATCGAGTTCGCAGGTAACTCGCAGCCGATGCCTCTGCCGTTGGTGGGTAATTCGCAGCCTGTGATGCGCGGCCCTCTGGCCGAAGCGGCAGGTGCTGGTGACAGCGACGAGGATGCAGTGCCAATGGGCTCGCCAGCCCAGCCTGCCACTGTCACCACTACTGCGCCTCCTGCGGGCGCACAGGCCGGTGCGGTGCCTCGTTCTTCCATTCCGGCTCCTGTGGCTGCAACGCCTGTGGCACCGGCAGCCAGGCCTACGCCTGCTCCTGCGCCAGCCGCAGCGCCGACTCAGGTCGCAACGGCCAAGCCGGCACCGGCTGCTCCTGCTGCCAAGCCTGCTGAAAAACCAGCCGCTGCCGCTGCCAAACCGGCTGCTGGCGGTAACTGGTACAGCGGTCAGGCGCCGGGGCATTATGTCGTGCAGATCCTGGGCACCAGCTCGGAAGCGACAGCCCAGGCCTATGTTGCCGAGCAAGGTGGCGAGTACCGGTACTTCAAGAAAACATTGCAGGGCAAGCCCCTGTATGTAGTGACATACGGTAATTTTGCAGACCGCGCTGCTGCCCTTGCAGCCATCAAAGTCTTGCCAGCCAAGGTTCAGGCTGGTAAACCTTGGCCCCGTACTGTCGCCAGCATCCAACAGGAGCTGGGCGCCACTCGCTGAAGTCGCAGCGGCCTTATCCAGGCCGCTCACCCGGCAACCCTGATTTTACCTGCCTGGACGCGCCGTTTTTGGGCGGCGCGCCTTGCGGTGTCTGCGTTACAAACGCCATGACGTTTCGGTCGCTTCGGTCAGAATATTGAAAAATACTTTGACTAGCACGGTGTCCGCCTATAAAACCTTCATAAATGCGACATTAATTTTCGGCTTTTCGCCGTTAAATTTGTGGGCCTTTGTGTCGCTGTGTACAATGACCTCCGTTTTGCCTCTCCAAAGTCGGCGTACGTTCGACGTGACAGGTAATTGATTGAATTGAAAAGAAATATGCCTCGCATAGAGGCAGCCTGGTGAGAAAGTGTCTATGAAAGCAGGTCTATACCAACCAGATGAATTCAAGGATAACTGTGGCTTTGGCCTGATCGCTCATATGCAGGGCGAGCCCAGTCATCACCTGTTGCAGACGGCTATCCAGGCCCTGACCTGCATGACCCACCGTGGCGGTATCAACGCCGACGGCAAGACCGGTGACGGTTGTGGTCTGTTGATTCAGAAGCCCGATGCATTCCTGCGCGCTGTCGCCAAGGATCACTTTGGGGCCGATCTGCCCCGCCAATATGCCGTGGGCATGGTGTTCCTCAATCAGGACGACGCCAAGGCCGATATCGCTCGCGAGAACATGAATCGCGAAATCCTCGCCGAAGGCCTGACTCTGGTCGGCTGGCGTAAGGTGCCGGTCGATACCAGCGTATTGGGCCGTCTCGCTCTCGAACGTCTGCCCAAGATCGAACAGGTATTCATCGGTGGTGAAGGCCTGAGCGATCAGGAATTCGCTATCAAGCTGTTCAGTGCGCGTCGCCGTTCGTCGGTGGCCAACGCCGCTGATGCCGACCATTACGTCTGCAGCTTTTCGCACAAGACCATCATCTATAAAGGTCTGATGATGCCGCGCGACCTGACGGCATTCTTCCCGGACCTGAGCGACGAGCGCCTGCAAACCGCGATCTGCGTGTTCCACCAGCGCTTCTCGACCAACACCCTGCCGAAATGGCCGCTGGCGCAGCCGTTCCGCTTCCTCGCCCACAACGGCGAGATCAACACCATCACCGGCAACCGTAACTGGGCACAGGCGCGTCGCACCAAGTTCACCAACGATCTGATGGATCTGGAAGAACTCGGCCCGCTGGTCAACCGTGTCGGTTCCGACTCGTCGAGCATGGACAACATGCTTGAACTGATGGTCACCGGTGGTATCGACCTGTTCCGTGGTGTGCGGATGATCATTCCGCCAGCGTGGCAGAACGTCGAAACCATGGACCCCGATCTGCGGGCGTTCTATGAGTACAACTCCATGCACATGGAGCCGTGGGATGGTCCGGCCGGCGTCGTGATGACCGAAGGTCGCCATGCGGTCTGCCTGCTCGACCGTAACGGTCTGCGTCCGGCTCGCTGGGTCACGACGAAGAACGGCTACATCACCCTGGCGTCGGAAATCGGCGTATGGGACTACAAGCCTGAAGACGTCATTGCCAAGGGCCGTGTCGGTCCAGGGCAGATTTTCGCGGTGGATACCGAAACCGGTCAGATCCTCAACACCGACGCCATCGACAACCGCTTGAAGTCGCGTCATCCGTACAAGCAATGGCTGCGCAAGAACGCTCTGCGCATTCAGGCGACCATGGAAGACAACGACCACGGTTCGGCTTTCTATAACAGTGACCAGCTCAAGCAATACATGAAGATGTATCAGGTCACGTTTGAAGAGCGTGATCAGGTACTGCGCCCGCTGGGCGAGCAGGGCCAGGAAGCGGTCGGCTCCATGGGTGACGACACGCCAATGGCTGTGCTGTCGCGTCGTGTGCGTTCGCCATTCGACTACTTCCGCCAGCAGTTCGCGCAGGTGACCAACCCGCCGATCGACCCGCTGCGTGAAGCCATCGTCATGTCGCTGGAAATCTGCCTCGGTGCCGAGCGCAACATCTTCCAGGAGTCGCCTGAGCATGCCTCGCGTGTGATTCTCAGCTCGCCGGTCATTTCCCCGGCCAAGTGGCGTTCGCTGATGAACCTGGAGCGTCCAGGCTTCGAGCGTCACATCATCGACCTGAACTACGACGAAAACATCGGTCTGGAAGCGGCGATTCGCAACATCGCCGATCAGGCTGAAGAAGCCGTACGTGCCGGTCGCACACTGCTGGTGCTGAGCGACCGTCATATCGCTCCAGGCAAACTGCCTGCTCACGCTTCCCTGGCGGTCGGCGCGGTTCACCACCGTCTGACCGAAAAAGGGCTGCGTTGCGACAGTAACATCCTGGTCGAAACCGCAACGGCCCGTGACCCGCACCACTTTGCCGTGCTGATCGGTTTCGGTGCTTCGGCGGTCTATCCGTTCCTGGCCTATGAAGTGCTGGGCGACCTGATCCGTACCGGTGAAGTGCTGGGTGACCTTTACGAAGTCTTCAAGAACTACCGCAAAGGCATCACCAAGGGCCTGCTCAAGATTCTGTCGAAGATGGGTATCTCGACCGTTGCGTCATACCGTGGCGCGCAACTGTTCGAGGCCATCGGCCTGTCCGAGGAAGTCTGCGACGTCAGCTTCCGTGGCGTACCTAGCCGCCTGAAAGGCGCCCGTTTTGTCGATATCGAAGCCGAACAGAAGGCTCTGGCTGCCGAAGCCTGGAGCCCGCGCAAGCCGATTCAGCAAGGTGGCCTGCTCAAGTTCGTATTCGGTGGCGAGTACCACGCCTACAACCCGGACGTGGTCAGCACCCTGCAAGCTGCCGTGCAGCAGGGCGACTACAGCAAGTTCAAGGAATACACCACGCTGGTGGACAAGCGTCCGGTGTCGATGATTCGCGACCTGTTCCAGGTCAAGACCCTCGACCAGCCGCTGAGCATCGACGAAGTCGAGCCGCTGAGCGATATCCTCAAGCGTTTCGACTCTGCCGGGATTTCCCTCGGCGCGCTGTCGCCGGAAGCTCACGAAGCACTTGCCGAGGCGATGAACCGCCTGGGCGCTCGCTCCAACTCCGGTGAGGGCGGCGAAGATCCGTCGCGCTACGGCACCATCCGCAGCTCCAAGATCAAGCAGATCGCCACTGGCCGTTTCGGCGTGACGCCTGAATATCTGGTCAATGCCGATGTGTTGCAGATCAAGGTCGCTCAAGGCGCCAAGCCGGGTGAAGGCGGGCAACTGCCGGGCGGCAAGGTCAACGGCCTGATCGCCAAACTGCGCTATGCCGTACCGGGCGTGACCCTGATCTCGCCTCCGCCGCACCACGACATCTATTCCATCGAAGACTTGTCGCAGCTGATTTTCGACCTGAAACAGGTCAACCCGTCGGCGCTGGTTTCGGTCAAGCTGGTAGCAGAGGCAGGCGTTGGTACTATCGCCGCTGGCGTGGCCAAGGCCTATGCCGACCTGATCACCATTTCCGGCTACGACGGCGGCACAGGCGCTTCGCCTCTGACTTCGATCAAGTACGCCGGTGCGCCGTGGGAGCTTGGCCTGGCCGAGACTCACCAGACCCTGCGTGGCAACGACCTGCGCGGTAAGGTCCGGGTACAGACCGACGGTGGTCTGAAAACCGGTCTGGACGTGATCAAGGCCGCCATCCTCGGTGCTGAAAGCTTCGGCTTCGGTACTGCGCCGATGATCGCTCTTGGCTGCAAATACCTGCGTATCTGCCACCTGAACAACTGCGCCACCGGCGTAGCGACCCAGAACGACAAACTGCGCAAGGACCACTACATCGGCACCGTCGATATGGTGATCAACTTCTTCACGTACGTGGCTGAAGAAACCCGTGAATGGCTCGCCAAGCTGGGCGTGCGTTCCCTGGAAGAACTGATCGGTCGTACCGACCTGCTGGACATCCTGCCGGGCGAAACCGAGAAGCAGCAGCATCTGGACCTGACGCCTCTGCTGGGCAGCGACCACGTGCCTGCCGACAAGCCGCAGTTCAGCCTTGTGGACCGCAACCCGCCGTTCGACAAGGGCCTGCTGGCCGAGAAAATGGTGGAGATGGCCAAGCCGGCTATCGAATCCCTGAGTGGCGGTGAGTTCGAGCTGGATATCTGCAACTGCGACCGTTCCATTGGCGCGCGGATTTCCGGTGAAATCGCCAAGCTGCACGGCAACCAGGGCATGAACAAGGCACCGATCACTTTCCGTTTCAAAGGCACTGCCGGGCAGAGTTTCGGTGTGTGGAACGCCGGTGGCCTGAACATGTACCTGGAAGGCGATGCCAACGACTACGTCGGCAAAGGCATGACCGCTGGCAAGCTGGTGATCGTTCCGCCTAAAGGCAGCCCGTTCAAGACCAACGAAAGCGCCATCGTGGGCAACACCTGTCTGTACGGCGCGACTGGCGGCAAGCTGTTCGCCGCTGGTACTGCGGGTGAGCGTTTTGCTGTGCGTAACTCGGGTGCTCATGCAGTCGTGGAAGGCACTGGCGACCACTGCTGCGAATACATGACTGGCGGTTTCGTCTGCGTGCTGGGCAAGACCGGCTACAACTTCGGTTCCGGCATGACTGGCGGTTTTGCTTACGTGCTCGACCAGGACAACACCTTCGTTGACCAGGTCAACCATGAGCTGGTCGAGATTCAGCGCATCAGCGGCGAGGCGATGGAGGCTTATCGCACTCACCTGCAAAGCGTGCTGAACGAGTATGTCGCCGAAACCGACAGCGAGTGGGGTCGTAACCTGGCTGAAAACCTGGACGACTACCTGCGCCGTTTCTGGCTGGTCAAGCCCAAGGCTGCCAACCTGAAATCGCTGCTCTCCAGCACCCGGGCGAATCCGCAATAAACGTAGCTGCAAGCGGCAAGTTTCAAGCCGCAAGTTAACAGCAGTGCGCGAATTGCCTGCGATCATGATTCTTGCAGCTTCAGGCTTGTAGCTTGAGGCTGCCGTGTAGAGGTTCCAGAGTATGGCTGAACGTCTCAGTAACGACTTCCAGTTCATCGATGTCGGGCGTAAAGATCCGAAGAAGAAGCTGCTGCGCCAGCGCAAGAAAGAGTTCGTGGAGATCTACGAACCTTTCAAGCCCCAGCAGTCGGCCGATCAGGCTCACCGTTGCCTTGGTTGCGGTAACCCGTATTGCGAGTGGAAGTGCCCGGTACACAACTTCATCCCCAACTGGCTGAAACTGGTGTCCGAAGGCAATATCCTGGCGGCCGCCGAGCTGTCGCACCAGACCAATACCCTGCCGGAAGTCTGCGGCCGCGTATGTCCGCAAGACCGTCTGTGCGAGGGTGCCTGCACCCTCAATGACGGTTTTGGTGCCGTCACCATCGGTTCGGTCGAGAAGTACATCACCGACACGGCGTTCGCCATGGGCTGGCGTCCGGACATGTCCCGCGTCGTGCCGACCGGCAAGCG
Source organism: Pseudomonas serbiensis (assembly GCF_030580745.1). Taxonomy (NCBI): domain Bacteria; kingdom Pseudomonadati; phylum Pseudomonadota; class Gammaproteobacteria; order Pseudomonadales; family Pseudomonadaceae; genus Pseudomonas; species Pseudomonas serbiensis. The sequence goes on along the minus strand of NZ_JAUQOO010000007.1, from coordinate 185,480 downwards.
CGTCGCGATCATCGGCGCAGGCCCGGCTGGCCTGGGTTGTGCCGATGTTCTGGTACGTGGCGGCGTGACGCCGGTGGTCTTCGACAAGAACCCGGAAATCGGCGGTCTGCTGACCTTCGGTATTCCCGAGTTCAAGCTTGAGAAAAGCGTATTGAGCAATCGCCGTGAAGTGTTCACCGGCATGGGTATCGAGTTCCGCCTCAATACCGAAGTCGGCAAGGACGTCACCGTCGATCAACTGCTTGAAGAGTTCGATGCCGTGTTCATGGGTATGGGAACCTACACCTACATGAAGGGCGGTTTTGCCGGTGAAGAGCTGCCGGGCGTACACGATGCGCTCGACTTCCTGATTGCCAACGTCAACCGCAATCTGGGCTTCGAGAAGTCGCCGGAAGATTTCGTCGACATGAAAGGCAAGAAAGTTGTGGTTCTGGGCGGTGGTGACACCGCGATGGACTGCAACCGTACGTCGATCCGTCAGGGCGCCAAATCGGTGACTTGCGCTTATCGTCGCGACGAAGAAAACATGCCGGGTTCGCGCAAGGAAGTGAAGAACGCCAAGGAAGAGGGCGTGAAGTTCCTCTACAACCGCCAGCCAATCGCCATCGTTGGTGACGGCAAGGTTGAAGGTGTGAAAGTGGTCGAGACTCGCCTTGGCGAGCCTGACGCCCGCGGTCGCCGCAGCCCTGAGCCGATTCCGGGCTCCGAAGAAATCATCCCGGCAGATGCCGTGGTCATCGCTTTCGGTTTCCGTCCAAGCCCGGCGCCATGGTTCGAGCAGTTCGGCATCAACACCGACAGCCAGGGCCGCGTTATTGCCCCGGAACAGGCGAAATTCAAGCACCAGACCAGCAACCCGAAAATCTTCGCGGGCGGCGACATGGTGCGCGGCTCCGACCTCGTGGTCACCGCAATCTTTGAAGGCCGTAATGCGGCTGAAGGGATTCTGGATTATCTGGGCGTCTGATGGCGGCAGCTTCAAGTTGTAAGCTACAAGCTACAAGCTACAAGCGGTAAGCAAAGGCAGGCTTTTCTGCTTCTAGCTTGCCGCTTAAAGCTTGCAGCTTAAAGCTGATCACCCCAATAGAGAAAAGAAACGGCTCTTGCCGTGCCTTTTGTGTCGAGCTCTGAGAAAATGCCCGCACTTTTTTTGCGGATGCCGACATGACTGCCCTGAAGAACGACCGTTTCCTTCGTGCCCTGCTCAAGCAACCCGTAGACGTCACGCCTGTCTGGATGATGCGTCAGGCCGGTCGCTACTTGCCTGAATACCGCGCCAGCCGCGCCAGGGCGGGGGATTTCATGAGCCTGTGCAAGAACGCCGAATTCGCTTGTGAGGTCACGTTGCAGCCTCTGGATCGTTACCCGCTGGATGCTGCGATCCTGTTCTCCGATATCCTCACCGTTCCCGATGCAATGGGCCTGGGCCTGTATTTCGAGACGGGCGAAGGCCCACGCTTCAAGAAAACTGTCAGCACTCTGGCCGACATCGAAGCCCTGCCGATTCCCGATGCACAGCAAGACCTGGGTTATGTGATGAATGCGGTCAGCACCATCCGTCGCGAGCTTAATGGTCGCGTCCCGCTGATCGGTTTCTCTGGTAGCCCATGGACGCTGGCCACTTATATGGTCGAAGGCGGCTCCTCGAAAGACTTCCGCAAATCCAAGGCCATGCTTTATGAGTACCCGCAGGCCATGCACCTGCTGCTCGACAAGCTGGCGCAGTCGGTGACTTCGTACCTCAATGGCCAGATCCTGGCGGGCGCTCAGGCAGTGCAGATCTTCGATAGCTGGGGTGGCAGTCTGTCCGCAGCGGCTTATCAGGAGTTCTCGCTGGCCTATATGCGCAAGATCGTCAGTGGCCTGATTCGCGAGCACGACGGCCGCAAGGTTCCGGTCATTCTGTTCACCAAGGGTGGCGGTCTGTGGCTGGAAAGTATCGCCGATGCCGGCGCCGATGCACTGGGCCTGGACTGGACCTGCGACCTCGGCGAAGCCCGTCAGCGCGTTGGTAACAAGGTTGCGCTGCAAGGCAACATGGACCCGACCGTACTTTATGCACGCCCCGAAGCCATTCGCCAGGAAGTGGCCCGTATCCTGGCTAGCTACGGCAGCGGCACCGGCCACGTCTTCAACCTCGGCCACGGCATCACTCCTGAAGTCGACCCGGCCAATGCGGGCGCCTTTATTGAAGCCGTACATGAGCTTTCGGCGCAGTATCACCAGTAATTCGTTATTGCGGTCATGAAAACGCCCGGTTTTTGCCGGGCGTTTTCATGTGCAGGCATGCGGTTCGTTATTACGGCAGCAATTGCTCTGCATAACGTGCAATCACATGATCGAAGGCTATCTGTTTGTCATTGGTTGCCGAGCGTAGTGCGCTAACGATTTTCTGTAGCTCCATATCGCTGACATCATCCAGGAACTGGTCATCGAAGACTTTTCTTATGGCTGCCTGCCGTCGTTGGTTCAGGTAAGCGATATCAAGGGCAAGTTTCTCGATCATTTTTGCCGCTGCCAGGTCTGTGACGTGTGCTTCCTGAATTACGCCCGTCAGCAGGTAGCGGAAACGTTGCTCACAGTTTTTATCTGTTGGTGCGATGTGCAGGTTTTCATCGAACCAGTTGCTCTTGTGATGGCCGCAGTGCAGCGGGTTTCCCGGCTTGGTTTCTCGCAGGCAGGATGCATGGAGATTTTTATATTCCAGGGCCAGAGGGCCGTAATCCTCTTGTGGCCTGAAATGTTCGATGTGGCTGCTATCGAGGCCTATCTCTGTGCCGCAGTAACAGCAAAAGAAGTTTTGCTCTTCCAGCAAGCTGTTATGCAAATCCCGTTTTTGCGGGTTTTGCAGGATTGGGTAAGTGGGTGTCCAATCCTCGTTTGCGCTGGCCTTCCATTGGGTAAACGAAGCAGGTTCAGTTCCTTTGACTACACGCTTCATCGACCAATGATCTCCTTGCGCCTGAGCAACGCTTCAGCACCCGCATACTCGGGTAGGTCGGGTGCTTTTTTCTTTAGTGCCTTGAGTTGTTGCCTGGCCTTTTCGAGTTCGTTGTTTTCCAGAGAGGTAAACATCTCGTTGAGTAGCTCTTCGATCTCAGGCAGGCGCTGCTCTACGCCCATGACCTCCGCCAGGATGCTGCTGGAGTCCAGCCCATAGGTCACTCTTGGATGAGAGCTGTCGCCGTTATGCAGCAGAATGACTTCTTCTGGTTGCAGGCTGCCGATGACTTGGGGGGAATGGCTGGTGGCAATGAATTGCACTTTCGGGAACGCTTTTTTGAGCGTAGGGGCAATATTGCGTTGCCAGGCTGGGTGAAGGTGTATGTCCAACTCATCGATAATCACGATGCCATTGGTGTTCTCCAGAACATCTTTACCCATCTGTGGATTAAGGATGCACATCCGGCGCGCAATATCGGCTATCAGAGCAATCAAACTGCGCTGCCCATCACTCAGATCTTGGAACGGGACGGTCTTGCCTGGCCCCATATCTACTACCAGACTTTGCAGCCTCAAGTCATATCTGAGGTCGAGCGCATCTGGAAGTGCAAGCCGTATCGCCTTGTTCACCCACTTGAGTTCATCATCGGGCTCGCTGTTAGAGTGCGAGTCCAAGCGGTCCTGAAGACGTTCTAGGGTTCTGGCAATCAACCAGCTTTCAAAGTCGCGTAGATCGGCTACGGCGTCGAACCAGTTCAGGTAGCCATCGAAACGGGATATTTTCTGTTGTGCCGAAAACTCTGCCGATACGTTGGCGCTTTTCCACCGGCGATTGGCGCGATAAAAAGCCAGTACCGGTAGATCGATACGCTCACCCGCATTCCACTTGGAATGTACTTCTTCCATATGCTTGAGGAATGATGGGTTGATACCTGCTTCCCAGATATCAGCCAGCTTTATCGCTCCCCAGTCCGGAAGGCCAAAAATATCACCCTCGGCTTTTATGAAAACAGGAAGTTTGCGTTCAAACCGGCTTCGCCCTTCGTATTTATCAATAGCGAAGCGAACATCTTCGGCAGGTAAGTTATTTTCGTCACATCCCATCGAGTTGCCAAACGGCACAAGAGACACCGCCACCCCTTGCAACAACGACGTCTTCCCACTCCCATTGACCCCAACCACCAGGTTGAACCCCGGCTGGAAGTCAAAGCGGGCATCTTCGTAACAACGAAAATTCTGTAGGTGGAGATGGTCGAGGCGCATGCTGGTTTCCTTTACCAAGTCTGGCAGATGCGCCAGTGTACCTTGGCTTGCCGTGTCTGCCAGCGTTCAGTCTGTGTCTAGACCTTTGCCGCCAGCGGCTGCAACCTCGACAGCCGCAAGGCTACGCCCAGTGCGATCAGCAGCAGTGTGCCAATAAACAGCCCGATGCCATTCCAGCCTGCGTAATGCCAGAACACGCCACCGCCGGTTCCGGCCACGCTTGAGCCGGCGTAATAGCAGAACAGATACAGCGAAGTGGCCTGGCCTCTGGCTTTGACGGCTCTGCGCCCGACCCAACTGCTGGCGAGCGAATGAGCGCCGAAGAAGCCGAAGGTGAAGATCAAGACACCGACAATGATGACTGCCAGCGGGGTGAACAGGGTCAGGGCCAGGCCGATCAGCATCATGACGATCACTGCCCACAGCACTTTGCGCCGCCCCAGTCTGTCGCCCAGTGCGCCGATCTGTGCGGAGCTGTAGATACCCGACAGGTAAACCACCGAGAACACGCCCACCACCGCCTGGCTCAGGTTGTAGGGTTCGGTCAGCAGGCGATAGCCGATGTAGTTGAAGAGGGTGACGAACGCGCCCATCAGCAGAAAGGCGAGCAGAAACAGCAACGGCAGCCCGGCATCGCGAAATTGCACGACGAAGCCGTCCAGCAGGCTGCGCGGATGCAGCGAGCGGGGCTGGAAGTTGCGGGACTCGGGCAGGATTCTCCAGAACACAGCTGCTGCAATCAGTGCCATACCGCCGACCACCAGCATCGCGGTATGCCAGCTTACGTAATCGATCATCACCCCGGTAATCAGCCGTCCGCTCATGCCGCCGACCGCGCTGCCGCCGATATAAAGCCCCATGGCCAGACCAAGGTGCATCGGGTGGATTTCCTCGCTGAGGTAGGTCATCGCCACCGCCGCCAGCCCGCTGAGCGACAGGCCGACCAGAGCGCGGGTGATGAGTACGCCTTCCCAGCTGGGCATCAGGGCGCTGGCAATGGTCGAGATGGCTGCGCAGAACAGCGCCAGCACCATCACTGGCTTGCGTCCCAGCCGGTCGGAAATCGGTCCGGTGATCAACAGGCCAATGGCGAGCATCGCCGTCGCAACCGACAGGATCAGGCTGCTTTGCGCTGCATTGATCGAGAACTCCAGGGACAACAGCGGCATCATCGGTTGCACGCAATACAACAGGGCGAAGGTTGCGAATCCACCAGCGAACAGTGCCAGCACCGTTCTTGTGAACGCCGGTGTGTTCTTTTCGATATAGCTGTCGCCTGCGGCAGCTGTGGGCTGTTGTTCAGTGGAGAGCGGGGCAACGGCAGGGTTCACGATGGACCTCGGGGGTGCGGCAGGCATGTAATGAAAAAAGCATATAGCGCTGAAATCATTCAATCCAATATATTGTTCGACCTGTTTGATATGTAAAACGACTTGATCGGAGGCCGCATGGAATTGCGCCATTTGCGTTACTTCATCGCGGTTGCCGAAGAGCTGCATTTCGGACGTGCCGCTCAAGTGCTGGGTATTTCCCAGCCACCGCTGAGCCAGCAGATTCAGACGCTGGAGCAGGAGCTTGGCGCGCGCTTGTTCGATCGCACCAACCGACGGGTGCAACTGAGCGAGGCGGGGCGGCTGTTTCTCGAAGAGGCTCGTGGCGTACTGGCGCAGGTCGACAAGGCCGCCGATGTGGCGCGCCGGGCGCAACTGGGTGAGCTTGGGGAGTTGAAAATCGGTTTCACGGCCTCTGCACCTTTTACGTCCAGCATCCCGCAGGCGATCTTCGCCTTTCGCCAGACCTACCCGGCTGTACACCTGGCCTTGAAGGAAATGACCAGCAAGGATGTGTCCGAGCAACTGGAGGACAAGTCGATACAGGTCGGCATCATGCGTCCGCTTGCCTTGCCGGATTCATTGGTGTCTTTCGAGCTGCTGCGTGAACCGCTGGTAGCGATCATGCGTTCAGACCATCCTTTGGCCGCGGGCAGCGAGCAGGGGCTTTATATGTCGGAGCTGGCTGCCGAGCCGTTCGTGTTTTTCCCTCGTACTTACGGCAGCGGTTTGTACGCTCAGATACTGGAGCTGGCGCGAGAAGCCGGTTTCAGCCCCTTGATTACCCAGGAGGCTGGAGAGGTAATGACCATCATCGGGCTGGTGGCAGCCGGTCTGGGTGTAACGGTTCTGCCCGCTCCCTATCAGCGAATGCGCATCGAAGGCGTGGTCTATAGAACCTTGCTGGACCCGGCGGCAACCAGCGCGGTGTGGCTGGTACAGAGAAAGGATGAACAGTCACCAATGGCCAAGGCGTTCTTTGAACTGGTGACTGGCCGGTAGATACCGTCTTGCCCCGTCGCGGGCAAGCCCCCTCCCACAAGGATTTGCGTTCATCCTGCGCCAGATCATCACGTCGTCATTGACGATGCCCCGCATTGAAGTCCTGGATGCCTGGATTGATCGACAGCTCCTTGAGGATTCTTTCACGCAGCAGGTTGATCCAGCGGTTGTAGTTACGGTGGATCTGGCCGTCCTTGTAATCCAGGCCGGTACTGCTGCGGTAGTCGATTTCAAACGAGGTCGGGGTGTACGGAATATCGACTTCGGCATGATGACGGCCCCGCACGGTGATAGCGGCCTTGATCATCCCCGGTTTGACCGATTGCACGACCCATTGGCGGTCATTGAGTGCAGTAACGATTGCACGGCTCATCTGCTCGTTGCTGAAACCCATCTCGCTGGCGAAGTTTTCCTTGGCGTTGTACACCGGCTTGCTGGTACAGCCCCCGAGCAGCAAGGCCAAGGCCATCAAGGCGACGATGCGGTGGATCAGATTCATTCCCTTTACTCCGTAGGTAGATCGGTTTAGTGCCAGCGGCGGAAGATCAGCGAAGTATTGACCCCGCCAAACGCAAAGTTGTTGTTCATCACATACTCGTTGCTCATCTGCCGGGGTTCGCCGATCAGGTAATCCAGTTCGCCACATTGAGGGTCGATGCTGTCGAGGTTGAGCGTGTGGATGTAACGGTCGCGTTTGAGCATTTCGATGCTGAACCATGATTCCAGAGCCCCACAGGCTCCGAGCGTGTGACCGAAAAAGCTCTTCTGCGAGCTGATCGGCATGCGCGGGCCAAAGAGGCTGCTGGTCGCCAGGGTTTCGGCGATATCGCCCTGTTCGGTGGCTGTGCCATGGCCGTTGACGTAGCCGACAGCCTCGGGTGGCAGGTTGGCGTCCTCCAGAGCCAACTCCATGGCGCGACGCATGGTGATCTGCTCCGGGCGTGTGCTGTGGGCACCATCGGCATTGCTGCCGAAACCGACGATTTCGGCATGGATATGTGCGCCTCGGGCCAGCGCATGCTCAAGCTCTTCGAGCACCATCATGCCGGCGCCTTCACCAATCACCAGCCCGTCGCGGCCGCTGTCGTAAGGCCTTGGACTGGTGTGTGGTGCGTCGTTTTTCAGGCTGGTGGCGTACAGCGCATCAAATACCATGGCTTCGGTGGGGCACAGTTCCTCCGCGCCACCCGCCAGCATCAGCGGCAAGCGCCCGAACTTGATCGCCTCATAGGCATAGCCGATGCCCTGGCTGCCGCTGGTGCAGGCACTGGATGTCGGGATCAAACGTCCGGTCAGGCCGAAGAAGATGCTTATATTGGCGGCTGTGGTGTGGGGCATCATCCGCACATAGGAGTTGGCGTTCAGCCCCTCTGCCACGGAGTTGAGCAGCATGTTGCCGAACGCTTTTATATCGTCGGTGCTGCCCGTGGATGAGCCACATGCAGTGCCCATGCGCCCGTCGCGAATGATCGGGTCGTTCAGTAATCCTGCATCGATCAGGGCTTTTTCCGATGCGCTCACCGCCAGACGCGATACCCGCCCCATGCTGCGCAACTGCTTGCGTGTCCAGTGTTCGGGGACCGCGAAGTCATCGACAGGCCCGGCCAGTCGGGTATTGAGTTCGGGGAAACGATCCCACTCGCCCATGCGCCGGATGCCACTGCGATTGGCAGTAAAGTTGGCTTCGATGCTGGCCCAGTCGCTGCCCAGTGAAGTAATGCCGGACATGCCGGTAACGACAACGCGCTTCATCAGCACAAGCCTCCGTTGACGGCCAGGACCTGGCGAGTGATGTAAGCGGCCTCTGCGGACATCAGGAAGTTCACCGCGCCTGCAACCTCTTCAGGCGTGCCCATGCGCTGGGCCGGGATCATTTTCATCAGTTCGTCCACCGGAACGTTTTCGTCCAGCATGGCTGTATCGATCAGGCCCGGCGCGACGCAGTTGACGGTGATCTTGCGTTTGCCAAGCTCGATGGCCAGAGCCTTGGCTGCGCCGATCAGGCCCGCTTTGGAAGCGCTGTAGTTCACTTGCCCGCGATTGCCGATCAGGCCGGAAACCGAAGTGATGCACACAATCCGGCCTGCGGCACGACGGCGAATCATCGGCATCATGACCGGGTGCAGCACGTTGTAGAAACCATCGAGGTTGGTGCGCAGTACCTGATCCCAGTCTTCTTCGCTGAGAGCCGGAAAGGCGCCATCGCGAGTCAGGCCAGCGTTGAGCACCACGCCATAATAGGCGCCATGGGTTTCAACATCCTGTTCGAGAATTGCCTTGCAGGCGGCACGATCGGAAACATCGAATTGCAGAACGCGGGCCTGACGACCCAGCGCGATGATTTCTGCCTGTACGGCTTCGGCTTCACTGCGACCGCTGCGGCAATGCAGGACCAGGTCATATCCGGCCTGGGCCAGACGCAATGCAATGGCGCGGCCTATTCCACGGCTGGAGCCGGTGACCAGTATCGATTCAGTCATGCCAGGGCTCCTTCGGTCAGGTATTGGGCAGCATTGGGTGGGCAATAGACGCTAAGGCGGGCAAAGGCCTGGATGTCCGGGCCGGTCAGGTTGCATTCAAAGACACCCATGCCGCTTTCGTCCTGCAATGAACGTGTCGCCAGGATCGTCAGTTCGCTGCCCGCCGGGAAATGCCCGACGTTACATTCGAATTTTCGGCTGCCGAGCAGGAAGCCCAACTGGATGGGCTCGCCCTGAAGACGTGCCTGGCAGCCGGCATAGGCCGCAACACTCTGGGCCATCAGCTCTACACCGACCCAGGCGGGAAGGCTGCCGTCCGGCTGGCTGAACAAGCCATCGGGGCGCACGGTCACTCGTGTCTGGATCTGTTCTTCGTCAAAGCTCAAGACCTGATCGATAAGGATCATGTCGGCAGCATGGGGGATCAACTCGGCGAGCGGCCAATCGATCATGGGGCATCTCCGATAATCAGGCTGATGTTGTTGCCGCCGAAGGCAAAGGAATTGCTCATCAGGTAGCGAGAGTCAGTGGGCGACAGATGCGCTCCGGGCAATGTCCATTGCAACGCAGGCAACAATGGATCGGCCTGGCCGTCCCACAGATGCGGAGGCAAGGCGTGCTCGCTGTTCTGCGGTGCCAGTGTGAGCCAGCAGAACGCTATTTCCAGGGCTCCGGCGGCACCGAGGGTATGGCCGCTGAGCGGTTTGGTCGAGGAGCAGGGAACGCCGTCGGGGAATACCGCATGCACGGCCAGGCTTTCCATGGCGTCATTGTGCTGGGTCGCTGTGCCGTGCAGGTTCAGATAACCGATTTGCTGCGCAACGAGTTGTGCATTGTCCAGTGCCTGTTGCATGGCTTCCCGGGCCCCGCGACCGCTGGGTTCGGGCGCGGAGATGTGGTGAGCGTCGCAACTGGCGCCGGCACCAAGCAGGGCAATCGAATGTGTGCCGCTGGCTTCACGGGTCATGAGAAACAGGACTGCCGCTTCGCCGATATTGATGCCGTCGCGGTTGATGGAAAAGGGATTGCAGCGTCGTTGTGATAAGGCTTCCAGTGCCGAAAAGCCGTTGAGCGTCAGCTTGCAGAGGCTGTCCACGCCACCACACAGAACGGCATCGCACAGACCCATGTCCAAAGCCCGCCGTGCGCTGAGCAAGGCGCGTGCGCTGGATGTACAGGCGGTGGAAATCACGTAGGCCGGGCCGCGCAATTGTAACCAGGACGCCAGAAAGGTCGCTGGCGCCCCCAGTTCCTGCTGCTGATAGTCGTAATGCTCGGGAAAGCTCTGGTCGCGTAACCAGGTTGCCATGCTGCTACTGGCTTCGTCGATGCCTGAAGTGCTGGTGCCCAGAATGACCCCGATACGCTCGGCACCATAGCGTTCGATGGCCTGGCGAATATCGTCTTCGATCTGCAGCGCGGCAGTCAGCAGCAACTGATTGTTGCGGCTGCCCTGTGAGCTTAATGACGCCGGGATGGGGGCCAGTGCATCTTTGATCGCACCGACGGGCAATACCCGATCAGGCACCCAACCGCTTTCTGCAACCATCCCGCAACTGTCGGCGGCAAACAGCTTGCGCGATACCTCTTCAGGACCATTGCCCAAGGCACAGATCAGCCCCATGGCATTGAGGTAGGCAGTCATTGTGGCGTCTCGACATTCAAGGGGGTGATTTCATAACTCAGCCCTTCCTTGAGCTTCAGCGTAAAGACATTGGCAGAGCGATAGTCGACCCGCCAGCGGTCATCGAGGCGGCGCTGCATCTGTTGGCTTTGCGCAGCAGGATAACTGATGGGCAGATTTTCGTGCGGCGTCATGGCAAAGAGCAGTGCCGCGAACAGCTCGCGCGCCTCAGGGTTCGGGGGCAGCAGACCATCGGCCTGCCACTTGCCCTCAATCAACAGCTGGCGCGCTTGTGGAATGCCCAGCGGGTCCATCAGGGACCAGCGCAGCCCTGCCTGTTCACGCTGGATGATCAGCAGCCAGTCCTGGCGCTGATCGGCCTGTTCACGCTGAATGTGCAGTTGCATCGGCAACTGCAACTCCGGCATGACTGCGGGCAGCGGTGCCTGGCTGGCGCAGCCGCCGAGCAGCAGAAGCACGAAAAACCATACGCGGATCATGACGTCTCGCCGTTCAGCGGCTTGCGGGCCACGACATTGACCAGGGTTTCTTCGCGCTGCCCGAACGGTTTGGGTTTGCGCAGCTTCAAGCGCTCCAGCAAGCCGAAATCCCTGGAGCGGCTCCACCACAGATAGGGATACGAGACATTTTTCGCTTCAAACTCGAAACCCTGGCCGCGAATCATCTCCAGATACTGCTCAGCGCTTTTCTGCACATGCATCGGGTGGCGAAACAGCCAGCGGATCACCCAGGTATCGATATAGGCCTCGGTGGACTCGGCGAACAGTAGATAACCGCCCGGCTTCAGCACGCGATAGAACTCGGCAATGGATTTTTCCTGCTCGACCAGATGATGAAAGGTCTGGTGGCAGAACAGCATGTCGACGCTGGCATCCGGCAGTTGCAGAGCGGCGCAATCACTGCCGATCAACTCGATATCGATGCCCTGGCGGCGAGCCTCTGCATGGCTCATGTCCAGACTGTGAGGGTCGGCGTCCACGCCCAGCAAGCGTGAAGGTGCGAATACCTGACGCAGGTACTGGAATGACTTGCCTTGCCCGCAACCGGCATCGAGTAGCACCGGTGCTTCAGGCGGCTGGTCATTGAACAGCGTGCGCAAATCATTGATGGCAACCCGCAGGACGTGATGTTGCCAGGTGTGGCTGCGCAGGAACCAGAAACCGAAACGGGTTTCTTCTACATAGCTGTCGCTCAGAAATGGCTGGTTCATGAAGCTTTACTCGAACAGAACTCGGCCAGCATCCGCAACCGACGTTTGGACTCGCTGACAAAGGGATTGTGTTCGTCCCAGGCATAGCCAGCCAGGATTGCGCTGATCATGCGGCGGATTTCAGGGGTGCTGTGGGGATAGAAAATGACGTCCTGGAAACTGTTGTCATACCAACCTTCGACATAGGCGCGGAAGGTGTCGACGCCGCGTTTGAGCGGGATGGCGAACCCGGTTTCCCAGTCCACGCTTTCGCCTTGCAACTGCCGGCTCAACAGGTTTGCGGCCATGCTTGCCGAGCGCATGGCAATGGTCACGCCGGACGAGAACACCGGGTCGAGAAATTCCGCCGCGTTGCCCAGCAGTGCGAAGCCTGGGCCGTGCAGGGTTTTGACGTTAGCCGAGTAGCCGCCAATGGTCCGTGCCGGAGTATCCCAGACGGCATTTTTCAGCACATTCTTGAGTTGTGGCGTTTCATCGACGAATGCTTGCAGGCAGGCGTCCAGGTCCTGCGGTTTGTCCTTGAAGCGTTCAGCCGAAGCCACCACGCCCAGGGAGCAGCGGCCATTGCTGAACGGAATCGACCAGAACCAGACATCCCGGTGCTCAGGGTGAATGCTGATCAAGATCTTTTCGCGGTCGAAGGGCGGGCTTTCGATATGGTCTTCGATATGGGTGAACACGGCTTGGCGTACCGGGAAGCCAGACGGTGCTTCAAGGTCGAGCAGGCGCGGCAAGACGCGGCCATAACCGCTGGCATCGAGTACGAACTGGGCTTGCACGCGGTATTCGCTGCCGTCCTCACGACGAACGTTCAGCGTCGGTTGTGGGCCGCTGAAGTCGGCGTTGATGATTTCCTGCTGATAGCGGATTTCAACGCCTTGCAGCGCTGCCTGATCGGCCAGCAACTTGTCGAATTCGGCGCGCTGCACTTGGAAGGTCGTTGGTTTGCCGTTGCTGAATGTGTCACCGAAATCGAAATCGCTGTATTGCTCACCGAAAGCAAAGGCAGCACCGTTTTTCTTCTGGAAACCAGCCGCTTCAACCGCTTCGAGCATGCCGGCTTCTTCAACGAAGTCCAGGCAATGGGAGAGCAGGCTTTCGCCAATGGAAAAGCGTGGAAACAACTGGCGTTCGATGATCAGAACGTCATGGCCCTTGCGTTTGAGCAAAGCGGCGGCGATAGCACCGGCAGGGCCGGCACCAATGACGACAACCTGCCGGTTTTCCATATCAGTGATGGGCACAAGAGTTCCTTATCGGTTGGTCGGTTGTAAGGGAAGACGGCAATGGCTTACGCCCCATGCCAGCCAGTGCGGGCATGAGGGTCGCCAGCAGGCTCATCAGCATCAGCGCGAAATACAGCGCCGGGCTGATGAGTTGTTGTTGCAGCAGAAGGTTGAGAAAAACGATCTCGCTCAGCCCGCGGATATTCAGCAGTACGCTTTCGCGCCAGCGGCTTGCGCCTGTAAAAGAGGGCGGAGCCCAGCGCAGGCCGATCCAGTTTCCCAGCATCTTGCTGACGATGGGCACGACGATCAGCGCGCCCAGTTGCAGCCAGCTCAAGGTGCTCATGGCGCTGTGGATATTGATTTGCACAATGCCGAAGGTCAGCAGCAACGGGATTGCCAACTGGTTCTGCAAACGCTTGAACACGGTTGTAGACAACGGCAGCGTCCAGGTTTGCCCCAGGCGTGACATGCACAACAGATAGCCAATACCAAAGATCAGCGCGTTGAGTTTGTAATGTTCTGCCACCACCAGCAGCGCGAAGAACGTAACGCTATAGAGCAACGGCTGGCGCAGGCCCAGCAGGCGAAACAGCAAGGGAATGCAGGCTCCCAGCAACGGCAGTAACAGGCTGGCGGGTTTCAGGCTGCCCTGGCCCAGGGCGAACAGGCTCCAGCAGGCCAGATCGATAAGGATCGCGGTTTGTACCAGACGGCGTGTCGCCTGGGGCGGGTAGCCGATGTGTTGCAGGTAGAGATAAAGCACCGGGATCGCGGTGATGGCGAACACCAGCCCAATCGCCAGCGAACTGAGCCAGGATTGATCCGCAAGCAGCCATAGCGCACAGGCCAGCCCTGCGACAAAGGGCACCAGAAAGCTTGGTATGGCCACTTTCAGGCTCTGCCGGTCCAGTCTGGCGTCGATGACATCACTGAGGATATGCCCCAGGACTATCGCGAAGGCCAGGCCGTACAAGGTCTTGAGCCATACCGGTGATACCAGTTGCGCGCCGCTCAGTTGCCAGTGCGGCTCTATCCAGAACAACATCAACAGCGGCAAGCCAAAGGTTGCCAGCAGCAACTGGCTGACGATAGGAATCAGGCCCAGTCGCTGACCCGCCCAGGTTGCCAGGGCAAAGGCCAATAGCGCCATCAGCCAGAACAGAAGGATCATCACGAGCGATGCTCCTTCTTCGGACTTGCCCAGGGCGCAAGGATGAAACTGAAAGCCAGCCCAAGGCTGACGGACAGTCCGAAATTGCTGATTGCCGGTGTGCTGGATATCGCCAGCAGGCCGAACGAGAGCCAGGTGGTGATAGCCGCCAGCAGAGTGCCCAGCAGACTGACGGCGGCGCCACCAATCTGTTCGCGCATGAGAATGGCGTAATCGACACTGATCGCCGTAACCAGCAGCAGGCCGAACAGGCTGAAGAGAGTCAGCGGCTGACCGAGCCAGCCCAGACTTGCCAGGCTGCACAGGGCCGCCAGCAAGGGCAGGGCGACAATGCGCAAGGCACCGTTCAGGCCGAATGGCACGATCAACAACAGGACGATCAAGACGCAGGACAGCAGCTTCAGCTCGGCAGCGCTGATCTGGGTGGCAGCGAATACGCTATTGAGCTCGCCCAGACGATCCACGAGTTGTACACCTTCCAGCCCTTGCGCCTGAACCCGTAACAGAGCGGGGTTGTTCAGCCCTCGCAAACTCACGATGGCAGCCACGCCATCATCGTTATGGCCAAGCCAGAGCGTACGCCAGGGCTCGCTGAGCGGGCCTGTCAGCGCGAGGTCGATATCTTGTGTCGGCAGCGTTTGCAGTCGACTCAGTTCGGTTTGCAAGGCGCTGGCCGGAACGCCCAGTTGAACCAGAGGCTGCCAAAGCGGCTCCAGCCTGGAGAGTGCGTTACGTGTGGCCTCTTGATCGGCAGGCGATGCAACCAGTTGATTGAGCGCCATGTACCCCTGCAACTTGCCCACATTGACCAACTGATCGAGCCGTTGAAGGAGATCTGATTGTCGGTCCAGCAATTGCTGCTCGTCCTTGCCGCGAACAAGAAAGAACTGGCTGGTGGGTTGGTAGCCGGTGATGCGCGCAATGGCCTGGGCTTCGTCCGTCAACGCCTGAGGAGCCGAAACCCATTGGCGGATGTCGTTGCGGGTGGTCAGTTGCCAAAGCCCCGTTGCACAGAACGCCATCAGCACGACCAGCAGGACAGGTGTACTGACCCGCCGTAACAAGGCTTCGCGGCAATCGAGCATGTGCTGTGCCAGAGCAAGAGGCCATTGCGCCGGCCGTATTTCGACCTTGGCGAGCAACGCAGGCAACAGGCAGACCGCTGTGAGATAGGCCCCGATCAGACCGGCTGCCGAGAACACGGCGATTTGTGTCAAGGCCGGAAAGGGTGTCCAGGCCAGGGCCAGATAACCAATGCAACTGGTGATCAGGCTCAGGCTCAGGCCGGGTAATGTGAGGCGCAAGGCAGGCCAACTGCGCCATGGCTTCAGGCTCCAGCTCTTGGACAGATAATGCAGCGGGTAGTCCACGGCGACGCCGATCAGGCTGGAGCCAAGCACCAGCGTCATCACATGCATGCTGCCGAAGAACGCCACACAGGCCACGGCACCGAACAGCATGCCTACCAGCACTGGCACGAATGCCAGAAGTACTTTCCAGCGACGGAAAGCCAGCAACAGCAGTAACAGAATGCCCAGCGTGGCACCGCCACCTACCCAGGTAATCTCCCGGCTGGCTTGCTTCTGGCCATTGGCGGCATACAACAGGCCGCTGGCTGCGAGTAGCTGGCCATCGGCCTGTTTTGCCTGCTCGCGAGCAGTGTCCAACAGGCTTGCGACCTGAGTGGGCAGGTGCATGTCGAATGCATCGCTGCGAGTGCGTGAGCGCAGCAATACCCAGCTTTTGTCATCGGCCACCGCAATCAATGCGCCGCTGGCAAGATCCGGCTGGACCGAGCCTTGTTTCGGCAGCCCGTTCTGAATTCGTCCAGTCAGGCCCAGCCAGTCGTCCTGGCCCGATACCAGGCTGAAACCGGCAAATGGATCGAACAGGCTTTGTACGCGCTGCTCGATGAATGCCTGTGGATCGTTGATCAACTGGTTACGGTCTGTGTCTGGCAACATTGCCAACCGGCCCTGCAACAGTTGATTGCGCAAGGCAGGCAGATCCGCTTGCAGAGTCCACTGCACTTTCTCGAACAGCCCGCTGGCTTGCCATTGTTCGCTTAATCGACGAGCGAGTTCGATGGCCTGCTGGCTATCGGCATGCCCGACCAGTACCAGCATTTCCCGATTGAGCGGTTCCTGCATACGCTGTTCGGCACGCAATACCAATGCATCGGTGTTGGTGCCGGGGACCAGCTCCATGAGGTTGGCCGACAGCGGCGAGCGGTCATGCCACTGCCACCCGGCCAGGGCCAGAACGCCCGCCAGAATCAGCAGGAACAGGCGCGGCAGCAGGCGCTCAGTTGACGAAGTCATTGCGCTGCACGTCGGTCAAGGCCTGGGAGCTGCTGCTGTCGAGCATTTTCAGGACCGTGCTGTCGCCTTGGGTTTCCAGCAGTTCGATGCGTTGCACCAGTTCACCACCGTCGATATTGATCTGCTTGAACACTTGTTGCAGCAGCAGCGAGCGCGGGATGAGTGTGAGGTGCCAGGCCTGTGCATCGCCTTTCAATTGCAGCTCGAAGTCCCGTTGCAGGCCGCTGCTGTCGCCTTGCAATACGGCGAGAAAAAGACGGTTCTGCTCGGCTCCTGCGCTTTTGCCCGGCAGGAGTTTCCATGGGCCGCTGCCCGGCGTTTCACGGCGAGCGATACCGGCAGTCGTGATGCGGTAATCCTGTTTCAGTGGCGTCTCCAGCAGCCAGAGCAAGCCGAATTCTCTGGACAGGACGAAGCGGCCTTTGCTGAGCAAGGGGTTCGGCAGTGCGCGCAGGTGTTTTTCCTGAACGAAGTTGCCTTGTACCACGACAGGTTTGGCCAACTGATCGCTCAGTTGCTGTAGATCGAACGCCAGAGCCAGTGACGGCAGGCACATCAGACCGAGCAGGCACAACGCCCGCATAGCACGGTTCATGGCAGGGCCTTTTGAATGGCGTCGATAAAGACCTGAGGTGAAGCCAGTTGCATCTCGCGGCTTTCCACATGCACGGCGACCTGCACGGTACTGGCGCGTGTCATGCGCTCCCCGGTGACTGCATCGGTGATCAGGTAGTTGATCTTCAGACGGTTTTCCCACTCCACCAGACTGGCGCGCACGATCAGTTTCTGACCGAATACGGCACCACGCATGTAGCGCAATTGCAGGTCGATCACGGGCCAGCCATAACCGGATTCAAGCATGTGGGCGTAGTTGTGGCCGATATGGTCCAGCAACGCACAGCGAGCGATTTCCAGGTATTTGACGTAGTGGCCGTGCCAGACGATGTTCATCATGTCGACATCGAAAAATGGCACCAACACTTCAGTGTCGACGTGAATGAAACCCTTACTGCGCATGTAACCTCCAGTGGCGGTTGGCGATGTGCTTCAGGCACAGGCGCAGCTCGGCTTCCAGCGCTCGGTCTTCGATGACCGGCGGGAAGTCACGGGCCAGTTGTTCGTGCATGGCGGCCAGGGCCGGTGGCAATGCACGTGCGTCATCTGCCTGGCTGCGCAGCCAGACCCCTTGATTGGCGGCGATCAGCGTAGCGGCGGCGACTTGCTCGGTCAGCTCCAGTACCCGAATGGCATCCCTGGCAGCAATCGTGCCCATGCTGACCTTGTCCTGGTTATGGCATTCGGTCGAGCGCGAGAACACGCTGGCGGGCATGGTGTTTTTCAGGGCTTCGGCGGTCCAGGCGCTGGCACCGATCTGCACGGCCTTGAAGCCATGATTGAGCATGGCCCGTTCACTGCTGGCGCCGGACAGGTTGCTCGGCAGGCCGTGGTTGTAGCGAGTGTCCACCAACAAGGCCAGTTGCCGGTCCAGCAGGTCGGCGACGTTGGCAACCAGGGTTTTCAGGCTGTCCATGGCAAAGGCGATATGCCCGCCGTAGAAGTGCCCGCCATGCAGAACACGCTCGGCTTCTGCATCGATGATCGGATTGTCGTTGGCACTGTTGAGCTCGGTTTCGATGAACGAGCGCAACCAGTTCAGGCTGTCGGCCAGCACGCCCAGCACATGGGGCGCGCAACGCAGCGAGTAGCGATCCTGCAGGCGATGCAGCGGCGCGGTGGGCGCATCGATGGCCAGATCCTGACGCAGCCAGGCGGCGACTTGTGTCTGGCCCGGATGAGGTTTGGCGGCGAACAGGCGCTCGTCGAAATGCTCCGGGTTGCCTTGCAGCGCCACGACATTCAGGGCCGTGATACGGGTTGCCAGTTGCAGCAGGTAGTCGGCGCGGGCGAAAGCCAGGCAAGCCAGACCGGTCATGACGGCTGTACCGTTCATGAGTGCCAGTGCTTCCTTGGGTCTGAGTCTGAGGGGTTGCCAACCCAGTTCGCGATGCACATCGCTGGCCTGACGTCGCTCGCCACGGAACATCACTTCACGTTCGCCGGACAAGGTGGCTGCCACATAGGACAGGGGCGTCAGGTCACCGCTGGCCCCCACCGAACCTTCTTCCGGGATCAGCGGTAATACGTCGTGTTCGATGAAGGCTTGCAGGCGCTCCAGCAACTCGACACGCACGCCGGAAACCCCATGGCACAGCGACTGCAAGCGTGCTGCCAGTACGGCGCGGGTGGCTTGTGCATCCAGAAGCCTGCCCAGGCCACAGCCATGGAAGGTGTACAAATGACGGGGCAGGGCTTCGACATGTTGCAACGGCACGGCGACCACGCAGGAGTCACCGTAGCCGGTGGTGACGCCGTAAATCACGCCTTCCTTGTCCAGCAGGGAATCAAGGAACTGCGCGCCTTTGGCGATGCGCTCCCGAAAGGCGCTGTCGTCTTGCAGGGCCGTAGGTGCCTGGCGATTGGCAAGGGCCAGAACGTCCTCGATACGCAGCGCGCGTTCGCCAAACGTGACTGTGTCAGGAGCTTGATTCGTCATCGGACTTCCAGAAAGGATAGAAATTGAACCACTGCTGTGGAGCCTCAAGGCAATAGTGCCCAAGGCGTTCGGCATACCGGCTGGCCCAATGGGCAATAACTTCTGCGCGGTCGCTGCGGCGCCATTGAACGGCGTCGGTGAAGGGTTCGAGAATCACTCGATAACCTTTCGGGCCTTTCAGGCAGAAAAACAGATTGACCGGGCATTTGAGCAGCCCGGCCAGCAACCATGGGCCTTGGGGGAAACTGGCCGGTTGCCCGAGGAAGTCAGCCTGCACGTTGCGTCCGCCATGCAGGGTGACGCGATCCCCGGCAATGGCCAGCCATTCGCCTTCGTCCAGGCGCTGGCTCAGTTGCAGCATGATTGCCGGGTCCAGCTCGCTGACCTGTATGAGGCGCAGGTTGGTTGCGCCGGCCTGCCCCAGCAGTCGATTGAAGCGCTCGGCGTGCTTGGTGTGGACCAGCACATTCATGGTGACCTTTTCGCCCAGCTCGGCCAGCGCACGGCAGACCTCAAGGTTGCCCAGATGGGCGCCGACCAGTAACTGGCCGCGTTCGCCTCGCAACTGATCGCGCAGATGCGCGGGGTCGATGATTTCAATCTGCTCGATCCCAAGCTTGCCGTTCCAGACATCAAGCTTGTCCAGCAAGGCATCGGCAAAGGCCATGAACTGCCCGAAAACCCGCCATTGGGTAGGGCGCAGTTCCGGCTTGCCGCTCCAGTCCGCCAGCCGTTGCTGGTATTCCCGGATACTGCGGCGAGCCCGGCGGCCAAACAGGAAGAAATACAGAACGATGCCGTACAAGACCGGGCTGAGCACGCGCCGCCCCAGCACACGCACGCCCCAGGCGGTGAGTTTCATCAGCAGGAAGCTGCCACGTTCTTCGTGGTTGGCCCAGTGCTGCTTCTGCGGGTTTTCGCTCATGGCCTCAACCGCCGCCAGAGGATCAGAGGCAGGCGCATCAGCATGCCGAAGAACAGCTTGGTGTGCATTTTGGAAATCAAGGCGTTGTCATGGAACAGACGGAAGTGAGAAAGCCCGTCCTGCGGGTAATGCACCCGAGTCGGCAGCCAGCGCATTGGCTGCTTGCGCCATGACAGGCGCACCAGGATTTCAGGGTCGAAGTCCATGCGTTTGCCGACGTGTACCGAGTCGATCAATTTCAGGACCGGCGGCAATGGATACACCCGGAAACCGCACATCGAATCGCGAATCTGCAATGACAGGCTATTGATCCAGACCCACACATGGGTCAGGTAGCGGGCATAAAGCCGGCCTTTCGGCACACTGGCGTCATACTCGGGATAGCCGCAGATGATGGCTTCCGGGTAGAGGCGCGAGTTGTCCAGAAACACCGCGACATCGCTCAGGTCATGCTGGCCATCGGCATCGACTTGCAACGCATGGCTGAAACCCAGTCGTGAGGCTTCCCGAAGCCCGGCCATGACCGCGCCGCCTTTGCCCTGATTGACCGACAGGGTCACCAGAAAGACCTGATCGTTTTCAGCCAGAGATTGCAGAACCGCAGCACAACTCGGGCTGCTGGCATCGTCGACCAGAACGCACGGCAGACCGGCTGCGCGCAGTGCCTTGACGACATCGGGCACGGCCAGTTCATGGTCGAAGACCGGAATAACGGCGCAGGGGTTATGCATCCTGGCTGGCCTTCAAGAGAATTCTCCCGCTGGAGCAGGGGGCGTCGTCGGTATTGGTGAAAGCGAAATAGAGCTTGGAGCGTTCGGCATCGAAGCGCAGGGTCAGCTTGAGCTGGTCGCCCGGGCGAACCAGTTGCTGGAACTTGAGCACTTCAATGCCTGCAAATACAGGCGGAACAGCCAACAGTTGTTGGCCAAGATGCATCGCCCACTCGACTTGCACCACGCCGGGCAGCACCGGGATTCTAGGGAAGTGCCCGCTGAAATAAGCCAGATCCGGCGGTACCAGAAGGTGCAGATGCAATTCGGTATCGACGGTTTGTTGTTCCAGCAATTCTGGCTGCCTGGGGCGCTGGGCCATGAGTAATGCCTGGATTTGCGCCTGCGGAAGCTTGCCTTGGGCGTTGAACGGCAGTTGTCGCAGCAGGCGCCAGCGGCGCGGAAGAGCGATGGCTTCGCAGTGTGGGCTCAAATGTTGACGAAGGGCTTGCGTCAGTGCTCGGCGGCCCTGGTTGCGCAGCGCGTGCATCCCGGTTTGGCTCAGCACAATCAGGGCGCCCAGCGATGCCCGGCTTTCCTGGATGACTCCCAGACGTGCCTCGTTGATCCACTCATGGCTCAACAGTGCTTCTTCCAGAAGCGGCAGGGAGATGCGTTTTTCTTCAAGCTTGACGATGCGGTCCAGACGTCCCAGCAGCTCGAAACGGCCATTTTCGTCAATGCGAGCAGCATCGGCAGTCTGTTCGAGATGATCGGGCGGCATATAGGGCGAACGAATGCACAGGGCACCGTCTTTGTTCTGGCTCAACTGCACGCCGTCGAACGTTTGCCAGAGGTCTTCGCCCTGACGCCAGGCGATCCCACCGGTTTCTGAGCTGCCGAGAATCTCGGTGGGCCATTTCCCCAGACGTTGATGCAGACCTTGTGCTGCATCTGTTGGTAGCGACCCGCCGGATGAAAACACTCGGCGTACGGCGCTCAGGCTGGCCCAGTCCAGATTGTCGCCCATTCGTTTGAGCAGTGCCGGGCTGGCGACCCAGGCGAATGCCGGATATTCCCGGCTGGCACGTTGCAGGTCTTCCGGGAAAGGCAGTTGTTTGCGAACGAACGGTCGGGCTGCACACAAAGGCCACAGCACGCGAAACAACAAACCGTAGATATGTTGAGACGCCACGCTGCCGATGATGCAGGCTGAGCCCAGTTCCGCGCCCCAAAGCTGCTCCAGTGCTTCGACTTCATTGGCCAGTTGTCGCAGGCGCTTTTCGATCAGCTTGGGTTCACCACTTGAGCCCGAGGTACAAAGGTCCAGGCGGCACTCGTCCAGGTCCAGCGCCATGGGGGCAAGCGGTGTTGCGTCCTGTAATTCGCCTGGTTTTGTGTCGCCAGCCTGATCGGTCAGCCACATGTCTACATGCTTCACCCAGCGTTGGCGGGTCTGACCTTGCAGGTCGGCGGGCAGCAATACCTCTACATCTGCGCGCCAGGCACCGAACAGCGCAACGGCCAGTTCGCCTGCGTCCTCAAGGTGTACTGCCAGGCGTTTGATGTTCCGGGCCTGAAGCCCGGCAGCCAGACGCAATGCCTGTTCACAGAATTGTGCGTGGTTCAGGGCGGGCTCTTGCGTCAGCAGCCGATCCTTTGAGGGCTCAAGCAGCAGATTTTCGAGGTTTAACCAGTTCATGCGATCCATTTCATGCTCCGCCTCGGACACGTCGGCGGACTATCAATTCGCCTGCGAAGAGCAGGCCCATCAGTCCATAGGAAATAAGGCCGGTATACAGCGCCCACCATGACAGCGGTGCCCAAAGCGTCAAGGCTGCTGCGATCAGGCCGTTGCCCAGAAAGAACACACACCAGACCTGGGTGACCTGGCGCGTATAGCGGACGGCAACTTCGGGTAGTTCCGGCTCTTTCAAGCGCGCCAGTCGCTCCACCAGGGGCATGCCATACATCAGGCTTGAGCCGAAAAGGCACAGCATGAACAGGCTGATGAGTACCGGGTACCAGCGCAGCAGGAGGGGGCTGTCCAGCACGCCCAGCAAAAGGCAGAACACGAGGGCAGCAATTGCCATTGCCAGAGTGCCTGCACGTCTTTCGCTCGTCAGGGCGCGTGTCAGCCACAGGCCACCCAGTAACAGGGCGAACTGCCAGGGCGCGAAATGCTCCGTGCCCCAGTAGACGGCAAACGGGTAGAGCACACCGATCAGTAGCAGACCGGGGCCGATCAGCCGTTTCATTCGGCTGGATTGGCCATGCGATAGACGGCTTCGACCACGTCGTTGACCGTTCTTACCGACTTGAACTCTTCTGCGGCGATTTTCTTGCCGGTCTTGCGTTTGATGTGGTCGATCAGGTCCACGGCATCGATGCTGTCGATTTCCAGATCCTGATAGAGATTGGCCTGTAGCGTGACGCGCTCTGGCTCAAGCTCGAACAGCTCTACCATGGACGTGCGCAGGGTCTCGAAAATGTCTTCGCGGGTTTGCATGTTCAGTCCTCAGGCCGATTGTCTGGCGCTGACGAAGGCCGCAAGGCTGTCTACGCATGTGAAATGGTTACGAGTGTCCTTTGCATCGGCATCGATCTTGATGCCATAGCGTTTCTGAATCGCCAGCCCCAGCTCCAGTGCATCGACCGAGTCCAGGCCCAGGCCTTCGCCAAAGAGAGTCTGGTCATTGCCTATGTCGTGGGGGGTGATGTCTTCGAGGCCCAGGGCATCGATGATCAGTTGCTTAATGTCCCGGTGTAGATCGCTCATCTGTGGCGAGCTCCTTAATGAAATACGCATGCAGGTAATCGTTGAGTTTGCGCGACGCCAGCGGAGGCGGGCCAAGCGCAGTAAAACTGTTGGGGTCGATGTCTTCGCCAACGCGCAGGGTGAAGTGCACGCGGCGTTGCGGGATCCGGTACCAGGGTTCGGCCTTGGTCAGGGTCGTCGGGCTGACCTGGATGATGACTGGGGTAATCATGCTGGCACCGCGCAGGGCGATGGCGGCAGCACCTCGATGAAAGGCGGGGGCCATGCCCGGCTGAGTGCGTGTGCCTTCCGGAAAGATGATCAGTGTCTGACCTGCCTGCAGGCGGTCGACGGCAGAGTCGAGCATGTCCATGCTGCCGTCATTGCTTATATAGCCGGTGGAGCGGACTGGACCGCGAGTGCAAGGGTTGTCCCACAGGCTGCGCTTGACCACGCAATTGGCATCGCGAACCAGCCCGATCAGGAACACCACATCGATCAGCGAAGGATGGTTGGCAATGATCATCTGCCCTGCACGCCCCAGTCGCTCGGCACCTTGTACGTCGTAAGTCAGAACACCCATGCGCGCCATGAAGCGAATAAACAGCCAGAACAGATGACTGATGGTGCGTCTTGCGCGACGCTGATGGCTGGCTTTATCCCCTGGCAGACATCCCAGCAACGGAAAAACGAACAGACGCAGGCATAGCCCGCTCAACCCGAACAGGGCAAAACTGAGTCCGGTGGCCAGCAGACGCCAGTAGTAAGCGTCCCGACCCTTTTTCAGAGGTTGCGTTGCCAGTTCCATAACCGGTTATTCCAGGGATGTTGGCAAACGGATTGGTTGGTATTCAGGGCGCGTAACAAATTCAGGGCGTGGGGCCATTGGGTTCGTTCGGTGGCCTGGGTATCGCCACCGAGAGACAGCTGCCAGTCATTACCCTTGGTCAGCAGCAAGCCAACGGCATAGGGAAAGGGCACGTCATCGATCCATTGGGCATAGGCGCTTGGCGGTTGCTCTTCTGTCACGACCAGCAGAACGGCGTTATTGCCTTCGGCCAGCAGCGTGACAGCCTCGAAAACCCCGTGTTCAAGCCCGTCACCGGCAGCGGCCAGGGCTGTCATTTCACAGGTTTCTCCGCGCATTATCGACCACAGCCCAATGACGGCGTTATGCACCGAAAGGCTGAACTGGGTCGGAGATAGCGGCTCGTTCGCGGAGAGATCACGCAAGATATCAAAGGTGCGGGGCGTTTCCCCATGGCGCGACACGAATACCAGAGGCAGTCGCTCATGACCTTCTGCCAATGGCCAGCCAACCGTGAAGGCCATGCGTGCCATTCTGCTCAGGCGTCTGCGCTGCATGGCGGGAAGGAAAGAGACGTCCGGCGCGGCATCGCTGCTTTGTAAAAGCGTCGGACTCCGGCTCCACTGCTGCCAGTCGTCCACGCTTGCCAGGCCAGGGGCCCAGGCACGCCATTGTGCGATGTTGAATGTGATCACTTCTCTTCCCGCCCCTGCGGGCTACTTCTTGTTGCTGCTTCAGGCGAGCGATATCAGCCTTGGTGCGTCATTTTGACTGACTGCGCGCATTATCCTGATGGTCCGTATGAGTAGCAAATTTGTTACACATTATTTGTTTGTAGGCGCTTTTTTTACGTCTATTAGCGCTTTTTTATGCTTTATCGCGGTCATATTGCCGGTGTGCGAGGCATCTATGGACTCTTGTCTTGTGGAAAACTCGCCCTTGTCATATGTATTGCCTAGACTCGGACTTCCTGCGAGGCCTTTATCGGCATTGCAGGTTGTTTCTTCACTGAACGAGGAGTTATTGCATGCGTCGCGTGGTGTTCAATCAGAAAGGGGGTGTGGGCAAGTCCAGCATCGCCTGCAATCTGGCGGCTGTCAGCGCTAATGAAGGTTATCGAACACTGTTGATCGACCTGGATGCCCAGGCTAATTCGACCCAATACCTCACCGGCCTGACGGGCAACGATATTCCGATGGGGATTGCCGAGTTCTTCAAGCAGACGCTGTCTTCCGCACCGTTCGGCAGGAAGAATCATGTCGATATCTATGAAACGCCTTACGACAACCTGCATGTGGTAACCGCGACCGCCGAGCTGGCTGACCTTCAGCCCAAGCTTGAGGCCAAGCACAAGATCAACAAGCTGCGAAAGCTGCTGGATGAGCTGAGCGAAGATTACGAGCGCATTTATCTGGATACCCCGCCAGCCCTGAATTTCTATGCCGTTTCGGCGCTGATTGCGGCTGATCGTGTACTCATTCCCTTCGACTGCGACAGTTTTTCGCGTCAGGCCCTTTACGGGTTGCTTCATGAGGTTGAGGAACTCAAGGAAGATCATAACGACGGTCTTGAAGTGGAAGGGATTATCGTCAATCAGTTCCAGCCTCGTGCCAGCCTGCCCCAGCAAATGATTGACGAACTGATTGCCGAGGGACTGCCGGTCCTGCCGATTCACCTCAGTGCCTCGGTGAAAATGCGCGAGTCGCATCATGCCAGCACGCCTTTGATCCATTTCGACCCTCGCCACAAGTTGACGCAGCAATTCGTTGACCTGCACCACTGGCTGGAAACCAGAGCCCAGGCTTGAAGATGTACCGGAGTGGGGCGCCAGACCCCATTGCCAAAGGCCTTAGCCCTGCGCATCGGATTTGAAAAGTGGGGAAGCAAAAGTGCCTGCCTTGATCGAGTCGATGATCCGCTCGGCATTCATCAACGCCTTTTCGGCCATTTCTGGCGGAATGCTGATGGTCGCCTCCATGTCTGCCCTGGAGTGTTCCTGAGAGGCTGTCAGTCGATTGTCGCCAGGCGGGCATCCGCATTTCACTTCATGCCCGTGCGTGGCGACGGCAACACAGCCATTGATATAGGTCGGATTCCCCTGGGCGATGTAGCCCACGCTCTTGCACGCCGGACACCACACTGGATCGCCCATGCGCGCGACCCTGCGCTCATCTATCAATTCTGTTGCGGACGCTGACAGCACGAAACCACCCGTGGTGGTTGGATCGCCTTCCCTGACTACAAATGGCATGGCCTGCTTCCTCTGTCTTTTGGAAAGTCTGGAGGTTAGGCGAAAAAAGCATGTTTTAGGGGCGGTAATTAATATTAAGGAATGGTCCTACAAATAAATAAGTAAATTCCGTTTGGTTCGCGAATAAATTCGCTCCTACGGATTGTGTTTGTTTGAAAAACTATCCTTTCGGGTTATCCGATCGGGCAGTTGAGTGAATCGCTTCATGTCTTTAACCTTTTTTGCAGGAACTAACAAAAAAGGTATCAAGGAATGAAGACTTTAAAAGGTATTAAAAGTGTTGTTGCTGTTGCCACATTTATTGCTGCAGGTATGGCGCAGGCAGGACCGTCGGTGACAGTTGTTTTCAAGAATAATGGTTCGTCGGCTGCGTTATATAGTCCGATTGATAGTAATGAGGGGCTGACAAGGAGTTTTGCTGTGAAATCTCCCAGTGCTAGTGTTTCTGCAGGTGGTACAGATACATATGTTGTTAAGGGGCGCCTTTCTCCTGATGCCAGTCATGCGTTTGTTCGCTACAGGGCGGGTGTTAAAGAATGTAAGTTCAAATCGACTTACATCATGGCTCATACCCGTGGGGTGAGAGCGCCGAAGTGGATCAAGGAGGCTGTGGCAACTGGTGGAGCGCGTTGTGATGCCAGAATAGTTTCTGTCAACAACTCTACGCATGAATGGACGGTTGAATTTGTCATGAGATAAGAGCTTCCGGTTTTCGTACCGGGAACAGGGAACTGTTTTCGGTACGAGTTTCCTTCCTCAAAGAGAGGGCTGTATATGATAAACAATATAGAAAGTCACGCAGCACCTTTACCCGTCACGCCGGTATCAGCGATAAAAGCAGTTGCTACTCCAGATATCGATGAGCCTGCCGAAGTTTCAGCACCTTCACCCGATACAACCAATATATCGATACTGTCTCGCCAGCTAAGCGAAAGTGCCGCCCGGGCCGAGGTTCGGGATCAATCGCTTAGCCGCCAGGCGTTGGGAGATCTAGCACTCAGATTCCAGGCTCACTTTGGTTCTGTGCCTTATGATCGCAGTGATGCAATGAGTGTTTTGCCAGACGCCACCATAAATGATCCCTTTCTGAGAGAACGAGATCGGCAGGCGGTGGAGTATGTGATTCGCGATATGCAGCGTGATCCCTGTGCCAGAAATCCTTTTGCTGGTTTGTCATATGAGCAATTGACGGTGATTGCTTACGACGAGAGCGACACCTTCACCTTGCATGAACGACATGCGGCCTATCGGGGCGCTTGCCATATTGAACTGGAGTGGGGGATGGATATTTACGGTCGAAGCCAGCAAGGTGATTTTATTCAAGACCCCCATCTTTTTTATGCAGAGCATTTGATCTATTACCGGTCCCTGCCGCCGATCAAGCAAGCCCAATCTCCCGCCGATTACGAAGCCAAAGTTGAAGGCTGGATGCTTGAAGCAGCCGCTGGCCCAAAAAAAGACGAGCGACTACTAACGCTATTTGAAATCCTGGCGGGCGCGATACCCGGTAAGGACGACAAGGAGAAGGAAAAGACTTCGGACGCCAAGGAAGCCGACACTCCGGCTGCTTCAGGGCCCGGGATCAAGACGAGCAGCTTATCTCCAGGTGTTTCCCCCACTCCGGCGGGCGCTGCGCGTAGTTAGTCATGCCGGGCTGTTCGGTGAAGGGGGTGCAGAGCACTTCATGCAGGCGGCGGACTTCTGTGTAGTCGCCTTTTTCTGCCGCTTCGATTGCGTTCTGCGCCAGGTAGTTGCGCAGGATGTAGAGCGGATTGACGGCATGCATGCGCGTCTGGCGATCCTGCTCGGTGCCGCTGTCTTCTCTGGCCTGGCGAGCTTGATAGCCTTCGGCCCAGCTGTCGAAACCCTTGATGTCGACAAAGTCGTCGCGCAGTTTACGCAGTGCATCTGCCGCGGGTTCGTCGCCCAGCCGGCGGAAGAACAAGGTGTAATCGACGCCGCTGTTCTGCATCAATTGCAGGAGACGGCTGATCAGTTTGTCATCCTCGTCTTCGGCGCTGGTCAGGCCCAGGCGGCGGCGCATGAGATCCAGGTAGTGGGCCTGATAGAGCGGCAGGAACAGGCCTATGGTTTCTCGCAGGGCTTCGATGCTGATGAAGGGGGTCAGGGCTTGAGCCAGCGCGCTGAGGTTCCACTGCGCGATAGGCACCTGATTGCTGAAGGAGTAGCGGCCTTCGTGGTCGGAATGGTTGCAGATGAAATGCTCATCGAAATCATCAAGAAAGGCGAACGGGCCGAAGTCGAAAGTGATACCCATGATCGACATGTTGTCGGTGTTCATCACGCCATGGCAGAAGCCATAAGCCTGCCATTTTGCGATCAGTTCGGCGTTGCGCTCGACGATTTCCCTGAACATCGCCAGATAAGGCTCGGGTTGCTCCAGGCACTGTGGATAGTGCAGGGCCAGTACATGTTCGCCCAGTTCTTTAAGGCGTTCCGGCTGCTTGGTGTAGTAGAAGTATTCGAGGCTGCCGAAACGGATATGGCTTGGAGCCATGCGCAGGACCATTGCCGCCCGCTCCTGGGTTTCACGCCACACCGGTGTGCTGGAGCCGATCACGCAGGCTGCCCGGCTGGTCGGGATGCCCAGGGCATGCAGGGCTTCTGAGGCCAGAAATTCACGAATCGAGGAGCGCAATACGGCGCGCCCGTCGCCCATGCGTGAATAAGGTGTGCGTCCGGCGCCTTTGAGATGCAGGTCCCAGTGTTCGCCTGCGTCGTTATAGACCTCGCCCAGCAACAGGCCGCGTCCGTCTCCCAGCCTTGGGTTGTAGGAGCCGAACTGATGACCTGAATAGACCATTGCTCGTGGATCGGCATCGCTCCAGAGCTTGTGACCGCTGAAAATTTCGGCGAACAGTGGGAGTTCGGCCTGGGCCGGGTCGAGATCCAGAAGAGCCAGAGCCGACTCGCTGGCAACTACCAGGCGCGGTTCTTCAATGGGCTCTGGCAGGACCGCTGTTGAAAACACATCGCCCAGTCGGGCAAAGCGGTTGTCGAAGATGAGTTCGTCGAGGGCTTTCACGGGCCATCTCCAGCAGAATGTCCGAGCATTCTGCTGGGATTAGCCGTGTCAGTCGAGCCTGAGTTCAGGCGGCTCGGGTGCATCCTTGGGTGCTGGCTTAACTTTGGTCGTGACCGGCGGCGTCTCAGGCTCGACAGGCAGGATGGTTTTGTCGGTGTTTTCGATCGGCACCATCTTGTATTCCTGGCCGTGGAGGTTCTTGAGATAGACCTCCATCTGGCGGAACGAGATGTTGATTTTCTGCTTCTTGAACTCACGGTTGATGAAGCGGTTGATCTCGTCCAGTACCGGGTTACGGTCGCCCAGGTCGCGTACATGCATGCGCAGTTCGTGGTCCAGGGTGCTTTCGCCGAAGTTCAGGAAGTAGACGATCGGTTCCGGTTCCTTCAGCACGCGAGGGTTGTCACGGGCGGCCTGGAGCAGCAGGGTGCGGACCAGATCCAGGTCCGAGCCGTAATCCACGCCCAGTTTCAGGGTGACGCGGGTAATGGTGTCGGTCAGCGACCAGTTGATGAGCTGACCGGTGATGAAGGTCTTGTTCGGGACGATGATGTCCTTGCGGTCGAAGTCGGTGATGGTCGTGGCGCGGATGCGGATCTTGCTGACCGTGCCGGACAGGTTGCCGATGGTGATGGTGTCACCGATCCGTACCGGGCGCTCGAACAGGATCATGATGCCGGAAATGAAGTTCGCGAAAATTTCCTGCATGCCGAAACCCAGGCCGACCGATAGAGCGGCGACCAGCCATTGCAGCTTGTCCCAGCTCACGCCCAGGGTCGAGAGGGTAGAGACGAAGCCGATGCCGGCAATGGCATAGGACAGCAGCGTGGTGGTGGCATAGGCACTGCCTTGCGCCAGATTCAAGCGTGACAGCACCAGGACTTCCAGCAGGCCTGGCAGGTTGCCAGCCAGCACGAAGGTGATACCGATGATCACCAGTGCGCCGATCATGTCGCCCAGGCTGATAGGCACCATGCTGATGTTGGCACCCGTGCCGCTGGTGTATTCGTACAGGGTGATGTTGTCCAGATACGCGAACACCGTGATCAGGTCGGCCCAGACCAGATAGAGCCCACCAATGAAGCCGCCCAGCAAGGCCAGACGGATCAGGCGCAGCGACTGCTGGTTGACTTGCTCGATGTCCAGCTTCGGCTCTTCTATCGCGACTTCGCCGTCACCGCTTTCCCGCGCGGCCTGACGCTTGGCCAGTGCGCGCTGGTAAGCCAGACGACGTGCGGCAACGCTCAGGCCGCGCACGAAGGTGGCCTCTGCCACCAGCCAGAGCATGATCAGATACAAGGTATCGATCAGACGGTCGCTGAGTTTCAGTGCGGTGTAGTAGTAACCGAAGCAGACCGCCAGAAACAGCGCGATGGGCAGGGCCGTGAACGCAAGACCGACGGCTTTGCGAAACAGCGATGCGTTGTGATGGGTCGGGCTGGACAGCAGCAGGCGGCTGAGCAGCAAGGCCATCAAGGCATAACAGGTCAGCACCACGCCAATGCCCAGCACATCGTCGGCCAGTGCTGCCGGTTGATGCTCGGCAACGGCGACCACCGCCACCAGAGCCAGAACCACCAGCCCGAGGCGACGCACCCAGCCGCGCAGGAATTCGACCTGAGCCGTTTCCCAGCGGAAATGCAGTTGTGCAACACCGGCCGGTGCCAGCACGCGATAGGCCGTGTAGAACACCAGCCAGGTCAGGGCAATCTGCAGCAATGCTTCGCCCAGATTGGCGTTCTGCCCGCGGGCATCGATCTGCAGTGCATAGCCGCACAACGCCAGACCCAGCGCCACGGGCAAGGCCAGCAGCACATTGATCAGCAGAGCCAGAGGCGTTTTCCACTGGCTGTCACGCTTGAAGTGACCGATATCGGAATGCAACCGGCCGAGCTTTTGATAAAGCGCCTTGCGTCGCCATGTCAGGACCCCGATCAGCAGCAATAGCGGCAGGAACAGCAGCGGGCGTTGGGTCAGCCCGTCGGACAGTTCGCTGAGGCTGGATGTCCAGGGAAGCGTGGCGAGCTGCTTTTTCAGGCGTGGCCAGATGTTCTGGAACCACTCCAGGTCCAGCGGCTTGTTGCTGGGTATCCAGAACATCTGCTCGTCCAGCGTGGCGCGCAGGCTGATGGCGGTACTGGTCAGTTGTTTCTGGTTCAGTTGCAGGGTGATGGATTCGTTGAGCAGTGCGCTCAGTTCACGGTTCAGACGCTCCAGCAGGTCGCTACGGGTAATGGCCAGATCGAGCAGGGTTCTGCGCAGTTGCGGGGTAATGTCTTCAGGCGGCTGGGTCGCCAGCAGCTTTTCGACGTAGGCCGAAGGGCTGCTCATCTGTTCGCGCTGCTGGTTGATCTCGAACTGGTACAGGCGAATGTTGGCGATTTCGTCGGCCAGGCCTTTGTCCAGTTGCAGATGGGGCAGGGCCTGCTTCTGCTTGTAGAGAATCTTGGACAGCAGCAGGCTGCCGCTCAGAACGTTGATCTGCTCGTTCAGGGCCTGATCGGTCTGGGTCAGGTTGTCCAGTTGCTGCTTGGTCTTGAGGTTTTGCTGGGTCAACTCATTGAGGCGGTCGGTGCCGCGCAGCAAGTAGTCGGAGAGCCTGAGGTTGGCGGCGCTTTCGGTGGCCAGCAGGCTGCTGCTGCCCGCCTTTTGGGCTTCCAGAGACAGCTCGGCCACGGTCTTTTGGGACTGGGCGCGGCGCTTGTCGTTGATCAGGGTTTGCAGGTCCTGAATTTCCTGCTCCTGACGGGTCACTTTCTCGGTCAGCAGGTCATGCTGACTGTTGCCCAGGTCCTGAAGCTGACTGTTGCCTGCCAGTTCCTGGCGGCGCAGCAGGTTCAGGGCATTGATCGAGGCCAGCTCGGCATTGAGCATGTTGCGCTGGTCGGCGCTGAGGGTTTTGCCGTTGTCCTTGCCCAGCTTGAGAGTGGCGTTGATCTGCTGGATGCGTGTCTGGTTGGCGCTGATTTCAGCCTGCGCCCTTTCCGGCCGCGTCTGGGCAGTGATGGTCAGGCTGTTGGCATCGTTCAGGGCTTTTTGCAGATCGCTTTGCTGGGTGCTGCGCTGGCTGAGCATCTGCTCGAGTTGCGGCACATCAAGGCTGCCATAGCGTTGGGCAATCGGGATAACCTTGCTTTCTTTCAGGCGGATCAGTTCCCGCTGGTTGTCGGTGGTCTGTTTGGGGGCCTGATTCAACTGCTGTTTGAGAGCTGCCAGTTTCTCCTGGCTGTCCTGCTGGCTCGCCAGGAACGCGAGGGTTTGCTCAAGCACCTGTTGCAGGGCTTTCTGGTCGGCTTCCGGCAGCTTACGGTCGGCGATCTTGTCCAGGCTTTGTTGCACGGCTGCGCTGGTTGGCGGATCAGCCGCCAGCGCCGGGAAAGTGGAAAGGCAGAGCCCAAGCAGGGTGACAGCAAAAAAGGCACGCAGGGAAAACATAGACACCGGTCGCTTGATAAAACGAGTGGATTGGCAGTTTAAAGGAACAATCCGGGACCCGGGCGGCTTCCTTCGGGGAATCTGACGCCGACTTTGAGGATCTTGTTCCCTTCCATCACCGCAACAGTCCAAATAGTTCCATTCCATTCGATCTGGTCGCCCACAACGGGCTCGCCGCGATTCTTCTGAATGATGAACTGGCTGAGCGGCATATTCGTATCCAGACCGTCGAGCTTGAGGCCATACAGCGCCGCGACGGCACCCAGTTGCGCATCGCCTTCAAGGACGAAGTCGCCGAAGAAGCGCAGGTCCAGACCACGTTGCGGGGCCTGGCTGAACAGCTTGCCCAGCGCCGGAAGATCATGTTCGTGGCCGATCACGCACAACAGGTCACCGACCTCCAGTGTGGTACTGCCGGAAGGGTGAAGCAGTTGCTGATCCCTGAACAGCGCCGCGATACGGGTATTCTCGGGCATCTTCAGCTCGCGCAGGGCGGCGCCGATGCACCATTTCTCCGCGCCCAGGCGATAGACGAACAGTTCCCACTCACTGGTGACATGCACTTCCAGCGCCGAGCGGGTAATCGGTGCCGGATCAGGCGGAACCGTAACCTTCAGCAGTTTTGCCATCCACGGCAGGCTGGTGCCTTGCAGCAACAGTGAAACCAGAACGATGAAGAACGCGAGGTTGAAGTACAACTGCGCATTGGGCAGGCCTGCCATCAACGGGAACACTGCCAGAATGATCGGTACCGCGCCGCGAAGGCCGACCCAGGCAATGAACGCCTTTTCGCGACCATGGAACGCCTTGAACGGCAACAGGCCGACCATGACCGAAAGCGGGCGAGCTACCAGAATCATCCACAACGCCAGGCCCAGGGCCGGGATGGCGATAGGCAGCAGGTCATGGGGCGTGACCAACAGGCCCAGTACCAGAAACATGCCGATCTGCGCGAGCCAGGCCATGCCGTCGAGCATGTGCAAAATGCCGTGGCGGCTGCGGATTGGCCGGTTGCCCAGCACCAGACCGCACAGATAGACAGCCAGGAAGCCGCTGCCGTGAATGGCGTTGGTCAGAGCAAAGATCGCCAGGCCGCCCGCAATGACCAGAATCGGATACAGACCGGCTGCCAGATTGATGCGGTTGACCAGTTGCAGCATCAGCCAGCCGCCACCCAGGCCGATGAAGCTGCCGATACCGAACTCTTGAATAAGGTGACCCAGCAACCCCCAGTGCAGGCCGGTCTGGCCGCTGGCGAGCATGCCGATCAGGGTGACGGTCAGAAACACCGCCATGGGGTCGTTGCTGCCGGATTCGATTTCCAGGCTGGCGGTTACCCGCTCGTTCAGGCCCTTGCCGCCCAGCAGCGAGAACACCGCTGCGGCATCGGTGGAGCCGACAATGGCGCCTATCAGCAGGCCTTGAATCATGTTCAGGTCAAACAGCCATGCCGCGACCATGCCGGTCAGTGCCGTAGTGATCAGCACCCCGACCGTTGCCAGCGACAATGCAGGCCACAACGCAACCCGGAAGCTGGCGACCCTGGTACGCAGGCCGCCATCCAGCAGGATCACTGCCAGGGCCAGGTTGCCCACCAGATAAGCCGTGGCGTAGTTGTCGAAGATGATCCCGCCGCCATCGACCCCCGCCACCATGCCCACGGCAAGAATAATGACCAGAATCGGAATGCCGAGACGTGAAGACAGAGAACTGACCAGAATACTTGCGCCCACCAGCAACGCGCCGATCAGGAACAGGCTGTTGATGGTCGTGGCATCCAAGGGCGGTACTCCAGATAGAAACGGTTGTGAACAGGCAGGATACAAACTGACCATGCAGTCCGCATGCCAAGGGATTCTAACCTGTTGAATTGGCTGGCTGTCAAAAAAGGTTACAGACTAATCCTATAAATAATTACCGCCTTACAATTTCTCTATCTGCTCACGTGCATGGCTTGTCTCCTATCGGAAAAGAAAGCCATGTCGACACCTACAACTGAAGTGACCCGGATCGCGATTGGTAACGATGAGCACCGACTCAAGACCATCGCTCGCGCATTCATCGACGATTACCCGGATATTCACGGTCTTGCCTATGCCGAAGCCCGCAAGCTGTTGTTCAGGCATACCGGCAAATGGATGGATCCGGAGAGTATCTATTGGCACCGTTTTTCCACGGCAGTGAGTAGCTCGAAAACCATTACCGGCTGGCAGCATCCCGGACCGCCTGTGGAGTCGATGAATCTCGTCGAATTGATGATTCGTCGTTTCAGCGTCGAAGACCAGAACGCCAGCGATGAGCTGGCATCCTATGGCGGCTTCTACCGTGGCGGGCCGCAACAGCCGTGGTTCGATGAGCGTAACGAGGTTGCGTTGCGTCCCCAGCAGGTTCTCGACGATTTCTGGGCGCTGGATTTCAGTGGGATTTTCACCGCCAGGATGGAGCGCTTCTGGACGCTGCATCGCGATAATTTCTGCACCCTGGCCCGCTCTGCGTTTCTGGCATCTGCCGGTTTGCAAATGCTCAAGGGCCGCCTGAACATCGAGCAGTTCAAGCTCGTCACTGAAACGATCATTGGCAGGCTGCAACCTGTCATGACCTACGATGCGTTGCGCACTGGCGTTATCCCGAAGGCCGGGCTGACCCTGCGCACCTTCGATATCGGCGGCTATGTATGCACCGAGAGCATCCGCATCGTTGATGGCTCCGGGCAGCAGTTTCTCTATCTACCCGGCGATACCGATGCCTTTCATGTGTTTCCCTCGGATAAGGTGCTGTATGAATGGGTGCAGGAGCGCTTGCTCGATACCTCGCCCACAGCCACCTTCAAGAAATTGTTCATTCGCTCGGCTACGAGCCGGCAGTTGCATGGCGAGTTCTTCGATGAGCATGCTCGGGAGATTCTGGACACGCCCTGGGTTGCGGGACAAACCCTGATCAACAGCAGGGACTTCGCTATCTCGGGTGATGCGTTCATCTACCTGCGTGGGCTGGCGAAGGAGCAGATGCGCGAGGATGCGCGTACCTTGCTGACTTCCAATACCGACTTGCGCAAGCAGATGTGGCTCGGCTACCTGAATGCGTTCAGCAGTACGTTAGGCGCTCTGGCGCCATTGGGCTGGCCGATGGCTTTGCTCATGGTGGGCGTGAGTGCCGCCAGCCTTGTACTCAAGGTCGATCAGACCATCCATGCCCGCGAGCCCCGTCAACGCAAGGCCGGGATCATCAGTGTGATCTACGGTTCGATATCCCTGGTGTTCAACCTCGCCATGCTGGTGGGAATGCTCAGGACGGGGGCGCGTAACCGCAGCACGAGTGCGGCTGTCGGATCTGAGACCCCGCAGTCCATTCCCATGGTCGAGTTGAATCCGCCAGCGCCCCTTCCGGTCAGGGTCAATACCCGCATGCGTGGCATCCAGATGCTGTCCAATGGCGAAACCTGGATCAGCCTTGACGACATGCCGTATCGGGTCGTGTTCAACGATGATCTCAACGCCTGGACCCTGACCGATCCGTCCAACCCTTGGGCCAGTGACGCGAGCCGCGCAGTACGGCTCAATGCCCGTAGTGAATGGGAGTGGAACGAGCCTTCAGCCACGTCGGCGCAAGTTCTGCCGGTGGGCGAAGTGAGTAATGAAGTGGCGAGTGGGTCGCTGGTGGCTGTTCGTTCGTCTTTCTGGGATGTCTACATGCAGTTCAATCTCGGGGAAGAAGAACGCCTGTCGCAGGTCGCCCTTGCCCGGCAAAAAGCGCTCATGAATGTACCGCAGTTGAGCCCTGGCGACCTGATCGCTCAGGATCTGAATGGTAATCCGGTGTATATCGACGAGTGGGGGGATATGCATCACATCTACAAAAAGTCGGACGGCCAGTATGTGGGTGGACGTATCCCGCTGTATTCGGCCAAGGACTCTTCCTTCAATCAGTATCTGCGCACCGGAACATCCACCGGCCCGGCCCAGGTCGACCTGATTGATGAACTGGCCGACGATCTGCGCACCGTTGGTTTCGACAACAGCGTCACCCTTTATCGTGGCGGCAGTGACTTGCGTGGCACCTCGGGACGTTTTTTCCGTAGTGGGCAGATCAAGAGTGGCGATGTGCTGGTCAGCACCGACATCCTGTCATTCAGTGAAAACCCTTATGTGGCGAGGGCTTTCTGTAGCAGTCAGGCTGGCGAGTATTCAGCGAGTTTTGCCAGGAAAGGCATTGCCATCAGTTTTGACGACACTTCGGTTGTCTTTGAGTTGCCAGCCAGAAACTACCTGGGTGCAACCCCTGTCGCGCCGTTTTCCACTGATCCTGAGGAGGTCGAATCGATTTTCCTGCCGGGTCGCTACTTCCTGATCGATGACATCCATCAGGTCTCCGGCCTCGATTACCGTTTCATCAAGGTACGTCTGATTGAAATCTCCGAGCCCAAGAGCTGGCACAGACTCTATGAGTTGCGCACCGGCGAACCCTTCACCCGCGAACGCTTTGCGGCAAAGCTGGGTGAGCAGGGGCGGCGGCTGGTTGACCGGTTTTTCCCGGTCAACCCGTTGGGGCTGAGGTTCTAAAACCAATCTGCCTGCATGCCAAGGCAGGCATCATCCCGGTTTTCCAGTAGCACCAGCTCATGATGACAGCCTGGTACTTCCCACGTCAGGAAGTACCGGGCTGCCTGCAACTTGCCCTGATAGAAGTCGTCATCTGACGGGGTATTCCGAGTCAGTCCTTCCGTGGCGCGAATGGCCTGTTCCAGCCAGCGCCAACCGATGACGGTGTGGCCGAACACTTTCAGATAGAGTGCCGAATTGGCGAGTGTCGTACTGATCCTGCCTTGTGCCAGATCGGTCAGCAGGCCGACAGTTACCGTTTGCAGGCGCGTCACCAGTTGCTCCAGCGGCTGGCGCAAGGCATCGAGGCTTTCGTGGGCGCTGGCCCGTTTGGTGGTGTCGGCAATCAGCCGTATCAACTGCTTGAGCCCTGCACCATTATTTTGCGCCAGTTTGCGCCCCAGCAAGTCCAGCGACTGGATGCCGTGGGTGCCCTCGTGGATCGGGTTCAGGCGGTTATCGCGGTAATACTGCTCAACTGGATACTCGCGGGTATAACCGTGGCCGCCCAGAATCTGGATCGCCAGTTCGTTGGCTTTCAGGCAAAACTCCGAAGGCCAGGATTTGACGATGGGCGTCAGCAGGTCGAGCAGTTCGTGGGCCTGGCGCCGCAGTTCTTCGGTTTCGCCGGTTTGGGTATCGTCGAACAGACGAGCGCTATACAGGCCGAGGTCGAATGCACCCTCCACGTAGGCTTTTTGAGTCAACAGCATGCGCCTGACATCGGCGTGCTGAATGATCGGGACGGGCGCGCTTTCCGGGTTTCGGTTATCCGGCAGTCGCCCTTGCGGGCGTTCCCGGGCGTAGTCCAGCGAATACAGATAACCCGCATAACCGAGCATGATGGCGCCCATGCCCACGCCAATCCGCGCTTCGTTCATCATCTGGAACATGTAGCTCAGGCCCTGATGGGGCTTGCCTACCAGATAGCCCACACATTGCCCGTTATCGCCGAAGTTCAAGGCCGTCGAGGTGGTGCCGCGCCAGCCCATCTTGTGAAACAGACCGGCCAGAATCACGTCATTACGGGGGCCGTTGGTGCCGTCTTCATTGACCAGAAACTTGGGCACTATGAATAGCGAAATACCTTTCACACCGGCAGGCGCGTCCGGCAGTTTGGCCAGCACCATATGCACGATGTTTTCCGACAGCGAGTGATCGCCACCAGAAATGAAGATCTTGTTGCCGCGCAAGCGATAGCTGCCATCCGCAGCGGGCTCGGCCCGGGTGCGGATATCTGACAGCGACGAACCTGCATGGGGTTCGGTCAGCGCCATGGTGCCGAAGAAACGGCCTTCGATAATCGGTTTCAGGAAACGCTGCTTTTGCTCGTCACTGCCAAAGCTTTCGATCAGGTTTGCCACGCCCATGCTCAGGAACGGGTAAGCCGTGGTGCCCGCATTAGCGGCCTGAAAGTGGGCGAAACAGGCCTGGGATAACAGCGTCGGCAACTGCATGCCGCCTTCTTCAAAGTCCCGCGCTGCATTGAGAAAACCGGCTTCCAGAAACGCATCTACCGCAGGTTTGACCTCGGGGATCAGCACCGCCTCGCCATTCTCGTAGCGAGGTTCGTTTTCATCGGCCTTGCGGTTGTGCGGGGCAAAGTACTTCTCGGCAATGGTACGAGCCGTACCGATGGCGGCATCGAACGTTTCACGGGAATGTTCGGCAAAGCGCTCGCGCCGGGTCAGCGCTTCGGCATCCAGCACCTCATACAGCTCGAAAGCCAGATTGCGGGAACTGAGCAGCGTCTCGGACATGACCTTCACCCTTTGTCTTGTAGTGGGCAGAGTCTAGGCCGGGGATGGGGTGCTGCCCAGCATGATTGATAAGGGTGATGGTAGGGGAGCGATTGGGCGCAAGCGGCAAGCGGCAAGCTACAAGTTAAAAGCTTCAAGCTTTTAACTTGCCGCTTAAAACTTGCAGCTTTCCTCAACCTATCGTCATCAGGCTCGCATTACCTCCCGCTGCGGCGGTGTTCACGCTCAAGGCGCGTTCGATCACCAGTCGCTCCAGGGCAACGTTGGTTTCGCCGTGTGACAGGCCGTTGACGCCGAGGATCGCGCCGGAGCGCTGGGCTACCTGCTCGCAAATGGCACGCAACTGGTCCGAATCGCCATGGTGCAGAACGGCGTCGATCAGCACGTCATCCTTGCTCCAGTCCGCAACCAGCTTGATGCGGGCCTGAACCTCTTTGGGCAGGCGATTGCGCAGAGGCTTGCTGGTCGTGGTTTCCGGCCAGATGGCGGTGCTGCCGACGGCCAGAACCGCAGCCAGTTGCGTCAGCAGGTCGGTTTCGTCATCGGCCAGGCACAGCACGTGTTCACGCGGCAGGATGCTGTAGCTGTTGCGTTCACCGGTCGGCCCGGTCAGCAGGCGGGTAATGCCGCTTTGCGATTGCTCGGCAAACTGGCTGCACAGCTCATCCAGTGCGGACTGCTGATTGCTGGCGGCCCAGGCTTTCAAGGCTTGTAAAGGTTTGCCCAGTGCTTCCTGCAGACGAGTATCGGGGGCGATCAGCTTGTCGCCACGGTCAAAGGATTGTTCGATGGCGTCCTGTGGACGGGTCGACAACAGGCGATACAGATACAGCGGCCCGCCCGCTTTCGGTCCGGTGCCCGACAGGCCTTCGCCACCGAATGGCTGCACACCGACCACGGCGCCGACAATATTGCGGTTGACGTAGACGTTACCGGCATTGACGTTATCGATGACCTTGGCAATCGTTTCGTCGATGCGGGTGTGGACGCCCAGTGTCAGGCCGTAACCGGTGGCATTGATCTGGTCGATAAGCTGGTCCAGTTCCTTGCGCTTGTAGCGAACCACGTGCAGCACCGGCCCGAAGATTTCCCGTTGCAGTTCGTCGAAGCTTTCCAGTTCGATCAGCGTCGGCATCACATAGGTGCCGCGCTTGAGGTCCGTGCTGTTGGCGATTGCCACCTGATAGACCGTGCGGCCTTTGTCGCGCATGCCCTGAATGTGTTTCTCGATTCCGGCCTTGGCCTCTGCATCGATCACCGGTCCGATATCCACGGACAGATGTTCCGGGTTGCCCAGGCGGTTTTCAGCCATGGCTCCCTTGAGCATTTCGATCACGCGGTCGGCGGAGTCTTCCTGCAGGCACAGCACGCGCAGTGCAGAGCAGCGTTGGCCGGCGCTGTCGAAGGCCGAGGAAAGGATATCGATCACCACCTGTTCGGTCAGTGCCGACGAGTCGACGATCATGGCGTTCTGGCCACCGGTTTCGGCGATCAGCGGAATCGGCCGGCCCTGAGCATCGAGACGCCCGGCAATGTTACGTTGCAGCAGGCGCGCCACTTCGGTGGAACCGGTGAACATCACGCCTTTGACGCGCTCGTCGCCCACCAGTCGGGCACCGACGGTTTCACCGCGTCCGGGCAGCAGTTGCAGCACGCCTTCCGGGATACCGGCTTCAAGCAACAGGCGCACGGCCTGGGCCGCGATCAGCGGGGTCTGTTCGGCAGGTTTGGCCAGCACCGGGTTGCCAGCGGCCAATGCCGCTGCGACCTGACCGCTGAAAATCGCCAGCGGGAAGTTCCACGGGCTGATACAGACCACCGGCCCGAGCGGGCGATGCGTGTCGTTGCTGAAATTGTTGCGGGCCTGAACGGCGTAGTAGCGCAGGAAATCCACGGCTTCGCGAACTTCGGCAATGGCGTTGGCGAAGGTCTTGCCTGCTTCGCGGACCAGCAGGCCCATCAAAGGCTGGATCTCGTTTTCCATCAGGTCGGCGGCGCGCTCAAGAATGGCGGCACGCTCGGCTGGCGGTGTGGCTTGCCAGATAGGGCCTGAAATCAGCGCGCACTGGATGGCGTTATCGACATCTTCCAGAGAGGCTTCCTGGACATGGCCTACCACGTCTCTCTGGTCGGACGGGTTCAGGGTTGGCTGAGCGGTGCCTTCGCTTGCCGGGCAGCCCAGCAGCGGCGCGGCTTTCCAGTCGTTGTGTGCGGTCGCCAGCAATGCCGACGACAGCGAGGCCAGACGATGTTCGTTGGCCATGTCGATGCCGCTGGAGTTGGGACGCTCCGGGCCATACAGGTCGCGCGGCAATGGAATGCGCGGGTGCGGCAGACCGAAGCTGCCTTCCTGGGTCGCCATGCGTTCGATGCTGCTGACCGGGTCGGCCACCAGTTCCTGAATCGAGACCGACTGGTCGGCGATGCGGTTGACGAACGAGGTATTGGCGCCGTTTTCCAGCAGGCGCCGTACCAGATAGGCCAGCAACGTTTCATGGGTGCCGACCGGCGCATACACACGGCACGGACGGTTCAGCTTGCCATCGGCAACCTTGCCCACCACCTGTTCGTAAAGCGGTTCGCCCATGCCATGGAGGCACTGGAATTCGTACTGGCCGGGGTAATAGTTCTGACCGGCGATGTGATAAATGGCTGCCAGTGTATGGGCGTTGTGGGTCGCGAACTGTGGATAGATGACTTCCGGTGCTGCCAGCAACTTGCGGGCACAGGCGATGTAGGAAACGTCGGTATAAACCTTGCGGGTATAGACCGGATAGCCTTCCAGGCCTTCGACCTGGGCGCGTTTGATTTCGCTGTCCCAGTACGCGCCTTTTACCAGACGGATCATCAGGCGATGGCGGCTGCGACGGGCCAGGTCGATCACGTAATCGATCACGTACGGGCAGCGTTTCTGGTACGCCTGAATGACGAAGCCGATACCGTTCCAGCCAGTCAGTTGCGGCTCGAAGCAAAGACGTTCAAGCAAGTCCAGCGACAGCTCAAGGCGGTCGGCTTCCTCAGCATCGATATTCAGGCCGATGTCGTATTGCTTGGCCAGCAGGGTCAGCGACAGCAGGCGCGGATACAGTTCTTCCATCACGCGCTCGTATTGAGCGCGGCTGTAGCGAGGGTGCAACGCCGACAGCTTGATGGAAATACCCGGGCCTTCATAAATGCCGCGGCCGTGAGAAGCCTTGCCGATGGAATGTATGGCCTGCTCGTAGGAGGCCAGGTACTTCTGCGCATCATGCTCGGTAAGCGCTGCCTCACCCAGCATGTCATAGGAGTAGCGAAAGCCTTTGGCCTCAAAGCGACTGGCGTTGGCGAGGGCTTCGCCAATGGTTTCGCCAGTCACGAACTGCTCGCCCATCAAACGCATGGCCATGTCCACGCCCTTGCGGATCATGGGCTCGCCGCTCTTGCCGATGATGCGGCTCAGGGACGAGGAGAGGCCTGTTTCGTTATGGGTGGAAACCAGTTTGCCGGTCAGCAACAGGCCCCAGGTCGCGGCGTTGACGAACAGCGACGGGCTGTTGCCCAGATGCGGCTGCCAGTTGCCGTTGCTGATCTTGTCGCGGATCAATGCATCGCGAGTGCCTTTGTCCGGGATGCGCAGCAATGCTTCGGCCAGACACATCAATGCCACTCCTTCCTGGGAAGAGAGCGAGAACTCTTGCAGCAGCCCTTGAACGATTCCGGCGCGACCGCTCGCGCTCTTCTGGTTGCGCAGTTTTTCGGCAATGGAGGCCGCCAGCTTGTGGGTGGCTTCGGCCATGGGTGCGGGCAGGCGGGCCTGCTCCAGCAGCATGGGGACCACTTCCTGCTCGGGGCGACGGTAGGCGGCGGTAATGGCGGCGCGCAGCACCGATTGCGGCAGGATGCTTTCGGCAAACTCCAGGAAACTCTGATAGCTCGTGTCGGCCGGCAACTCGCCGCTTTCATCGCCGTCCTTGCTGCCCTGGCCATTGAGTTCCTGCAGGGTTGCACCACTCTCCAGCTTTTCCAGGTAATTGAAGATTGCCTGCTTGATCAACCAGTGCGGCGTACGGTCGATGGATTGCGCGGCTGCTTTCAATCGCTCGCGGGTCAGGTCGTCAAGCTTGACGCCCAGAGTGGTGGTGGCCATGTCTTGTCCTCATTGTCGCCACTCTAGTGCGTGGCTTCGGCTTTGGCGCAGGTTAGCTTTGCTCCGGTAAAGGTGCAACCGGGTGCAACCTGTTTTTTGCGGAATATTTCAAGGCTATTTCTCTTGAGGCCCCGCTATACGGGACAAATGAGTGATTCTGGTGCGTTTTCTTTTGCGTAAGCGTCATTTGCCGCTTCAAAATGGGGCGGAAATCACAGTGCAATGATCATTTTGCAGAAGGTGCAACTGATTCGTTTAATTTGGTTGCACCTTTTTCAGTTTGTCTAATAGGATTCGCAGCCACGGTGCAACCGTTAGCGAGTCGTTCAGTGGCTGCTTCCTTGCGGAAATCTCAGCCAGCGCTGCGTCGGATACACAGGCATGGATAACAGGTTCGGTAACCGACTTCCCCTGAGTATCGGGCGTTTCATAAAAACAATGCCAAGGCAGAACTCATGAGCTTCAACAACCCTACCCTGATCACCTTCGTGATCTATATCGCAGCTATGGTGCTGATCGGTCTCATGGCCTATCGCTCCACCAACAACCTCTCCGATTACATCCTTGGCGGACGCAGCCTCGGCAGCGTGGTGACCGCTCTTTCGGCGGGTGCTTCGGACATGAGCGGCTGGCTGCTGATGGGCTTGCCCGGTGCCATCTACATGTCCGGTCTGTCGGAAAGCTGGATCGCCATCGGTCTGATAGCCGGTGCTTACCTGAACTGGCTGTTCGTAGCTGGTCGTCTGCGTGTGCAAACCGAGTACAACGGTGATGCGTTGACCCTCCCGGATTACTTCAGCAGCCGTTTCGAAGACAATAGCGGCGTGCTGCGTATTATCTCGGCCATCGTGATTCTGGTGTTCTTCACCATCTATTGTGCTTCGGGCATCGTGGCGGGCGCGCGTCTGTTCGAGAGCACTTTCGGCATGTCCTACGCCACTTCGTTGTGGGCGGGCGCGGCAGCAACCATCATCTACACCTTCGTGGGTGGTTTCCTGGCGGTGAGCTGGACGGATACGGTTCAGGCC
Source organism: Pseudomonas serbiensis (assembly GCF_030580745.1). Taxonomy (NCBI): domain Bacteria; kingdom Pseudomonadati; phylum Pseudomonadota; class Gammaproteobacteria; order Pseudomonadales; family Pseudomonadaceae; genus Pseudomonas; species Pseudomonas serbiensis. The sequence goes on along the minus strand of NZ_JAUQOO010000007.1, from coordinate 140,886 downwards.
ACGCTGATGATCTTCGCGCTGATTCTCACGCCGATCATCGCCTTGCTGGCGACCGGCGGCATCGACACAACGTTCCTGGCCATCGAAGCCCAGAACCCGACCAGTTTCGACATGTTCAAGAACACCACCTTCATCGGTGTCGTTTCACTGTTGGCCTGGGGCCTGGGCTATTTCGGTCAGCCGCATATCCTGGCGCGCTTCATGGCGGCTGATTCGGTCAAATCGATTGCCAATGCCCGTCGTATCTCCATGACCTGGATGATCCTGTGTCTGGCCGGTGCGGTTGCGGTGGGTTTCTTCGGTATCGCTTACTTCGCGGCGAACCCGGATGTGGCCGGGCCTGTGACCGAGAACCCGGAGCGGGTGTTCATCGAGCTGGCGAAGCTGCTGTTCAACCCATGGATTGCCGGTGTGCTGCTGTCCGCGATTCTTGCGGCTGTGATGAGCACCCTGAGCTGCCAGTTGCTGGTGTGCTCCAGTGCCCTGACCGAAGACTTCTACAAGGCGTATCTGCGCAAGAACGCTTCGCAGCTTGAACTGGTCTGGGTTGGTCGGGCGATGGTGTTGCTGGTGGCTTTGATTGCCATTCTGCTGGCCGCCAACCCTGAAAACCGCGTATTGGGTCTGGTGAGCTACGCCTGGGCCGGGTTCGGCGCGGCATTCGGGCCGGTGGTGCTGATTTCGGTGATGTGGAAAGGCATGACCCGCAATGGCGCGCTGGCTGGCGTGGTCGTCGGTGCAGTAACCGTGGTGCTCTGGAAACAGTTCAGCACCATCGGCCTGTACGAAATCGTGCCGGGCTTTATCTTCGCCAGCCTCGCGATTGTGCTCTTCAGCCTGATTGGCAAAGGCCCGTCGACTTCGATGCAAGAGCGTTTCATCGCTGCCGAGAAAGAGTTCAAGGCTGCCCGTTGATCGGTTTGTCCTGAGATGAAAGAGGCCCGCCCATTGAGTGCGGGCCTTTTCTTTTAGGCGGTGTACATATCAGATCTTGTTGTGATCGATATCCAGATTATAAAACGTGGCTTTTCCGCCTTCAGTGCTGTAGCCGGAGTTGTCCTGGGTATATACGCCAGCCTTGAAATACAGTGGTTTTGTACTCCAGGAAGAGCTGATGGATGTGCTCCAGTTCACATCTCTTGCACTGACACTCAATTCACCACCGGGGCTCAGGTGGATGATGTATTTGAATTTCTCATTGAGTGGAACACCTTCGGCAATCTTGATGACTTTGCTTTCGTCATCATCGAAGCGTTTGCGAACTTTCACCACGATATTGCCGGTCTGGGTTTTGGTCTTGTACTGATACTCGACCTTCAGCATCGGCTCGGTGCTGTCGTAGGCGTGTATCTGGCCAATCACGATCTTGCCGGATGACGGGACCTGATTGACCTCCAGGGTCGCATTCAGAAAATTGTCCGCTTCGGGGTACAGCCAGTTGTGCAACGTGCCGTCAGACCACGTCTCGCGCAGCTCGCTGCGTGGGTATTTGGCATTTTCGGTGCGCGACCCGGTGACGGGCGACCAGAAGAAAATGTATTCCGAGTGCGACTCGAAATACTTGCCGTCATAGCCTTGGCGCAGTTGCGAGGTTTCGATGGTTTTGGGGGGTGAGCCCACCGGAATGCTGAGGTTCCAGGATCCAAGATCTATCATTTTGTGCTTCCAGAAATATTCATGCGACTATCGGAAGTCTCTATTCAGAGGGTTCGGGCAGTTCTTATACGATTTGAAAGCGCATTTGTTAATGCTTGGAGATCGAACTAATGACGTCAAAGTGCTGTCACTTTTCTTGTAGGACAGAATTTATATGGCCTGTAGGAATATACCGTTAGTCGGTTATGTGGAACTTTTGTGGTGGCAATGAGCTGCCTTGCTGCTGCTTTTTTCAGGAGCGACTAAAGTTGATACAGATTGGATACGGTTTTTTGTAACAGGCGTCTCCCACACAAGTAGAGAAGCAGCATGGAATGCGTGCAATCCAAGCCCAATGATGGCTCTTCGGTTCTTCTGGTTGTTGATGACTACCCTGAAAACCTGGTGACGATGTGCGCAGTCCTGCAGCGCACGGACTGGCGCATTGTCACGGCCAGTTCAGGAGTCGAAGCGCTGACGGTGCTTCTTGAGCAGGAGGTGGATCTGGTTCTGCTGGATGTGCAGATGCCTGACATGGATGGATTCGAAGTTGCACGTTTGATGCGTGGCAGCCAGAGGACGCGCTTGACCCCGATCATCTTCCTTACTGCCAACGAGCAGAGCCCGGCTTCAGTCCACAAGGGCTATGCGAGCGGTGCCGTCGATTATCTGTTCAAACCCTTTGACCCGAACGTGCTGAAGCCCAAGGTTCAGGCCTTGCTGGAGCAGCAGCGCAATCGTCGTGCCTTGCAAAAGCTCACTCTGGAGCTGGAGAGCGCAAGAGCGTTCAATGCATCGGTACTGGCCAATGTGGCTGAAGGCATTGTGGTGATCGATGAGTGCGGCATTATCAGTTTCGCCAACCCGGCCATCTGCCGTTTGCTCAATGCCACTGTCGAGCAACTGTGCGGGACCAGCGTGCTGGATTATGTGTTGGAACCTGGGGTCGAGAGCTGGCAGGAGTCTGACTTCTACAAGCACTATCGCCAGGCTGACACTTATCGCGTACATGATGCTGTCTTGTGCACTGTCGAGGGCGGCCAGTTGCCTGTGGCGCTGTCTTGCGCGCCATTGCCTTGTGAACAAAAGGCAATGGTGCTGACCATTCTCGATATGTCGGTGGTGCGCGACCTGTATAACCAGCTCGAACAGCAGGCCGTTACCGATGCCTTGACCGGGCTGCTCAACCGCCGTGGTTTCTATCAGGCTGTTGAAGGGATGCTGTTGCGCAACGAGCATGCGGACAAGTATCTGGTCGTGCTGTATCTGGATCTGGACGGCTTCAAGCAGATCAATGACTCGCTTGGCCATGATGCTGGCGACCAGGTCCTGCTCTGGGTGGCTGGGCAGCTCAAGGATTGCCTGCGCCCCTACGATGTTCTGGCGCGTATGGGCGGCGACGAATTTACCGTGGTGATCGACGGCTTCGACTATCCCGAACAGGCTGCAAAGGTGGCTGAAAAGCTTATCGAGCGTGTATCGGTCAGGCGTCAGGTTGACGGTGTTGATATTGCCTTGGGCGTCAGTATCGGAATTGCGACCTACCCTGAATGTGGCTCCAACCTCGATGGCTTGCTGCGAGCTGCGGATATCGCCATGTACGAAGCCAAGCGAGCAGGGCGCCAGCAGTATCGGTTCTATGACCAGAACATGAACGGTCGTGCGCGTTCGCGCCTGATGCTCGAAGACAGTGTGCGCAACGCCATCGACGGCAAGAACTTCTCTGTGGTCTATCAGCCTCAGGTCTACGTCGCCGATGGACGGCTGCGCGGCTTTGAAGCCCTGTTGCGCTGGCAGCACGCGAGTGTCGGAGAAGTGCCGCCCGCCCTGTTTATCCCCTTGCTGGAGGAAACGCGGCTTATCAACCGGCTGGGCAGCTGGATCTTCGATCAGAGCGCTGAGCAGCGCCAGACGTGGGGTCGGGTCTTTACCTCCGATCTGGTAGTCAGTGTCAGTATCAGCCCGACACAATTCTGCATGCCCAATCTGGCCGCGGAGCTGAGGCGGGCAATAGAGCGCTTTGAATTGCAGCCTGGCCAGCTGGAAGTTGAGATCACTGAAGCTTCGCTGGTGAACAACCTGAGCCACAGCCACAAGCAATTACAGCAACTGCGCGATATCGGTGTGCGCGTGGCGCTGGATGATTTCGGTGTGGGCGATTGTTCGCTGTCGCACTTGCGCAATCTTCAGCTCGATACCCTGAAGCTTGACCGGCACTTCATCGCCGACCTGCTCGATTCGCCTCGCGATGCCGTTCTGGCGCGCAGCATCATCGATCTGTGCCGCAACCTGGACATATTGGTGATTGCCGAAGGGGTCGAGACTCTCCAGCAGTATGAGTGGCTGGTCAACAACGGTTGCCAGGTCATTCAGGGTTTTCTGGTGGCCTATCCGCTGGATGCCGGAGACACCCTGTCTTTCCCTCAGCGCTATGACTGGTCGAGGCTGCTGGCCTGATTACGGTAGACTGGCGCCTTTGAATCATTTGTCACGGCCCCATGACTGCTTCAGCTCTTGCTCCGCTCAAATACCTGCAAGCCTATCCTGCGTCCCTTCAGGATCAGGTGCGGCAACTGATTGCGCAGGACAAACTGGGCGATTATCTGCAACAGCGCTATTCGGAGCGGCATCAGATCCAGAGTGACAAGGCGCTGTATGCCTATGCCCTGGCCTTGAAGCAGGAACATCTGCGCAATGCGCCGCCTATCGACAAGGTGCTGTTCGATAACCGTCTCGACCTGACTCATCGCGCGCTCGGTTTACACACCACGGTTTCGCGAGTGCAGGGCGGCAAGCTCAAGGCCAAGAAGGAGATCCGCGTCGCTGCGCTGTTCAAGGAGGCGGCGCCGCAGTTCTTGCGAATGATCGTGGTGCATGAGCTGGCTCACTTCAAGGAGTCCGATCACAACAAGGCGTTCTACCAGTTGTGTGAGTACATGCAGCCCGGCTATCACCAGCTGGAATTCGACTTGCGGGTTTATCTGACATATCGCGATCTGCAGGCAGGCGCCAGATCGACAAGCTGAATATCGTGCCAACAAGGATTTGAAGATGGATGTCAGCAAGACCAAAAGCAGTTTTTATCGGCGCCTGTATGTGGCTTATCTGATCGACCGCCAGATCGCCAGCACGGTGCCCGAGTTGACGGAGGTCACCGGCATGCCGCGCCGTACGGCCCAGGACACCATCGCCGCACTGGCCGACCTTGATATCGAATGCGAATTCGAGCAACAGGAAGGCGCCCGCAACCATGCAGGGCACTACCGGATTCGTGACTGGGGTGCGATCGACAGCGACTGGATAACCCGGAATCTGGCCAATATCAAATCCGTGCTGGGTTATCCCTGAGGGCGTTCTGCTTTATTCGAGATCGCGGCGCATGCCGATGTGCGGGATATCGTCTTCCAGATACACCTCGCCGACCGCGTTGAAGCCGTAGCGGCTGTAGTAGCCCTGCAAATGCGCTTGCGCCGACAGATAGATGGGCTGGTCGGGCCATTTCTTTTCTGCATGATCCAGCGCCTGCACCATCAGTTCATGGCCCATGCCTTTGCTGCGAATCGACGGTGCGGTCACCACGCGGCCAATGGTGACATCGCCGCCTTGCTGGATCGGGTCCAGCAAACGCAGGTAAGCCACCAGCTTACTTCCTTGCCAGGCCATCAAATGGCAGGTATCGCCTGTCAGGTCCAGACCATCAACATCCTGATACACGCACTGCTGCTCGACCACGAACACCTCGGAGCGCAGTTTCAGAACGGCATAAAGCTGTTCGATGCTCAGGTCGGTATGGTGTTTGCAGATCCATTTGATAGGCATGTTTTTGACTCGCAGATAAACCAGAAAGGAATTCTAAACGCATCCGGCCGCATTCCCAATAAAACGCCGTGATGTCCATCGGTGGCTCTGGCCCATGTGAGGCAAAATATTTTCTGGATCAATCGTATATATGCAACATTCATCTGGGTTGTTTCCTGGCGGGATTGGGTCTTCAATACAGGTCAGGATTCAAGTGTCGGTGTTGGTCAACGGCTGTCAGTCTGGATCGGGCATGCTGCCCACCTGGGGAATTCAAGCATGTCGCGATTGCTTCAAGCCATTGGGTTGCTGGGGTTACTGTTGATCGCTCAGGCCGGCGCAGAGGAGAAGTTGCGCCTGGTCGCCGATGCCTGGCCTCCCTTCACTGATGACGCACTGCTCAACGACGGTCTGGCGACCGATATCGTGAGGACCGCCTTGCAGCGTGCCGGGTATCGAACGGTATACGAGCAGGTCCCCTGGGCGCGGGCGATGCATGGTATCGCCGAGGGGCGCAATGATGTGCTGATCAATGCCTGGTTCAATCAAGAGCGCACGCGGGTTGGCCAGTTTTCTGCCGAGTATCTGGTCAATCGTGTGCGCTTTCTAAAGCGCAAAGGCTCGGATATCGATACCTCGAACCTTGCTCAACTGCATAAGTACATCATTGCGGTGGTGCGCGGTTATGCCTACTACCCGGCGTTCGATAATGACCCGGCGCTGAAAAAAGTACCGGTCCACAATTTTTCGATGGCTGCGAACATGCTGGCTGCCGGGCGTGTTGATCTGGCTCTGGAAGATGAGTTCGTGGCCCGCTACAGCCTTGCCAACGAGCCTGACGAGGTGCGCAACCGCCTGGAATTCCTGCCGGATTCGTTGAGCGAGAACAGCCTGCATATTCTGGTCAGCCTGAAGAACCCCAGGCATGCGGAAATCGTTGCCGGTTTTGACCGGGAAATCGCGTGCATGAAAGCAGATGGCACCTACGACGAACTACTCAGACGGCACGGTCTGTTGCCTCCGGCCCTTTGATCAAATGCGCCGCCAGTGTGCGTAGTGGCGCCAGCTGGCGATAGATCAAGGCCAGTTGCGTTTGTACCAGTCGCTGGCTTTCGTCCAGTTCGTCGGGCATCTGTTCCAGTTGGGTGGCCAGCTCTTCTTCCACATCGTTCTGCACGGCTACCGGTTTCTTTTCGGCCAGGCTCTGGGCGATTTCATCAATGCTGGTCGCCAGTGCCGCGCCTGCACCATCGATGAGCTGTTCGTGGACATCGCTGGGCAGTTGTGTATCGCGATGCGCGCCCAGCCCCGAGAGATAACTCAGCAGCGTGTGCGACAGCACCAGGAAGCGAAAGCCCACGTCGGCTTCCTTGCGGAAGTGCCCAGGCTCCATCAGCATGTTCGCCAGCGTCGTGGAGAGCGCCGCATCGGCATTGTGCGCATTGCGTCGTGCCAGACGATAAGCCAGGTCGTCGCTCTTGCCCTTGGCGTATTGCTGCATGATCTGGCGCAGGTAGGTGCTGTTGCAGCTCAGGGTATTGGCCAGCACCTTGTTCAGCTTGCGCCCTTGCCAGTCAGGCAGGAACAGGAATACCGCAAGCCCGGCAATCAGGCTGCCCAGCAGGGTATCGAACAGGCGCGGCAGGAATAACCCGTAGCCATCGCCCACCTGATTGAAGCAGAACAGCACCATCACCGTGATCGCTGCGGTCGAGAGGGTGTAGCGCGTTGTGCGGTTGACGAAGAACACCACGCCCGCCAGCACAGCACACATCGATTGCAGGACCGGGTTGGTCACCAGATCGAAAAGCGCCCAGCCCACGGTCAGGCCAAGAGCGGTGCCGATGATCCTTTGCACCAGCTTGCGCCGGGTCGCGCCGTAACTTGGCTGGCAGACGAAAACGGTGGTCAGGATGATCCAGTAGCCTTGTGAAGGGTGGATCAGATGCACCATGGCGTAACCCACCGTCAGGGCCAGCGGCAGGCGCAAGGCATGACGAAACAGCAGCGAGGTCGGCGTCATTTGCAGGCGCAGGCGTGTCCAGACGTCCTTGAGATTGCGCGGCGAACGGTCCAGCAGGCTGCTGTCGGTCGCATCGGCCAAGGCGTCCGGGTTGCTGGCATCGCTGATCAGGCGATCCAGGGTTTCAAGGTTGGCCGCCAGTGCCCGCAAGGAGCGCAACAGACTGCGCCACGCCGGGTTGCTCTGGATGCGCAAGTGCTCAAGGGAAGCGCGCAGGTCCTCCATTGCTTCGGCAAAGCTTGGGTCGTAGACAAACGGCTGGCGTAACTGGATGGATTCGGACAACGCCTGACAGGCCACGCCCTGCTGGCGCAGCAGACGCTGGCAGCGGAACAGCACATCGCTGTGGAAAAACGCTTCGGCCAGCGAGTTGTACGGGTAATGCGAAGAGCTGGCGCGCTCGTGAATGTCCTGTGCGATGAAGTACAGCTTCAGATAACGGCTGACTTTCGAGCCGGGCCGGCCATTGCCGACCCGATGCAAGATGATTTCCTTGGTGGTGTTCAGCGCGGCAACGACCCGGCCGTTCTGTTTGGCCAGTTCCAGGCGTCGTTCTTCCACATTGAGGGTGCGAATCGGCTCGAACAGGGTCGACTTGAGCTTGAGGTACAGCCCAAGTTCGCGAAACAGCCGTGCCAGCGCTTGCTGGACCGGCTGGTTGGAAAACAGCATCTGCCATAACACCGACAGCAAGCCGTACCAGGCCGCGCCCGCCACCAGCAGCATCGGTTCATGCCAGAAATCGAGAACCTCGCCACCGCGCTGGTCCACGCCAATCATGGTGTAGACCGACAGAATCAGTGTTCCATAGGCAATCGCACCATAGCGCTCGCCCAGCGCCCCGAGCATGGTCAGGCAGAAACTGGCCAGGGCCAGCGCGCAAACGAACAGCCAGGGATAGGGAAACAGGAGTTCGACGGCCAGCGCGGCAATGCTGAAACACACCAGCGTCACAGCCAGCGCATTGAGACGGCCTTGCCAGCTGTCATCGGTTTCGGCCAGGGCGCAGGCGATAATCCCCAGGAACAGGGGAATCAACAGGCCCATTTCATTTTGATACCAACACAGCGCCATGCTGCCGGTCAGCGCGATAAAGACTCGAACGCTATAGCTGAACTTGTCCAGCGCCCATAACCGACGGAGTGTATGACGCAGAGATTTTGATGCCATGAATGAGCTGACGGCCTTGTTCGCAATTGATCGATCCCGCAGAAAGATATGTACAGGCCCGAGGCTGGCCTGTACATCCGCTTGGGAAAAAAATTATTGCCCGCTGTGAGCTACGTCCTGTCTGTCAGACGTATTGGGCCGCCGCATAAGCCGATGCCCAGGCCCACTGAAAATTGAAGCCGCCCAGATGGCCGCTCACATCCAGCACTTCACCCACGAAATACAGCCCAGGCGATTTCAGCGATTCCATGGTCTTGGAAGACACTTCACGGGTATCGATCCCGCCCAGCGTAACCTCGGCGGTTCGATAGCCTTCGGTGCCGGCTGGCACGACCTGCCAGCCCGCCAGCTTTTCAGCGATCCCGGCCAGTTCTGCATGGGTGTACTGCTTCATCGGCTTGGAAACGAACCAGTGCTCGGCAATCAGGTTGGCCATCTTCTTGGTGAAGATTTCCCCTAGCAGGGTCTTCAACTCGCTGTTCGGGCGTTCGGCTTGCTGCTCGGTCAGCCAGTTCGGGACGTCGTGATCGGGCAGCAGGTTGATTTCCACGCAGTCGCCCGGCTGCCAGAACGACGAGATCTGCAGGATTGCCGGGCCACTGAGGCCACGGTGGGTAAACAGGATGTTCTCGCGAAAGCTCATGTCATTGCAGCTGACCAGACAATCCACTGAGGTTCCCGACAGCTCGCTGCACAGTTCCTTGAGCTGGTCGGTAATGGTGAACGGCACCAGCCCGGCGCGAGTCGGCAGCAGCGTATGGCCGAATTGCTTGCCGACCTGATAGCCGAAACCTGTGGCCCCCAGCGTCGGGATCGACAGACCGCCGGTGGCGATTACCAGCGATTCGCAGCTCAAGGTGCCAAGGGTGGTTTCCAGGCTATAGCCGGTTTCAGTCTTTTCGATCTGCTGCACGGAAGTGTCCATGTGCAGGCTGGCACCGGCCTGTCGGCACTCTTCGAGGAGCATTTCGAGAATGTCGCTGGACTTGTTATCGCAGAACAACTGGCCCAGCTTCTTCTCGTGGTACGGAACGCCATGCTTGGCGACCATGGCGATGAAGTCCCACTGGGTATAGCGGGCCAGTGCCGACTTGCAGAAGTGCGGGTTCTGCGACAGAAAATTGCCCGGCTCCGTGTACATGTTGGTGAAGTTGCAGCGCCCGCCACCGGACATGAGAATCTTCTTGCCCGGCTTGTTGGCGTGATCGATCAGCATCACCTTGCGCCCACGACCTGCGGCGGTGAGCGCACACATCAAACCTGCGGCGCCAGCGCCAATGATTACAACGTCAGTAACGGGCACAGCATGGTCCTCGTGTGGAGCCGGGAATAGTGTTCAACCTGTGGGAGGGGGCTTGCCCGCGACGCTTTTTACAAGATACGAACCCGCAACGACTTGCCCTTGATCTTGCCATTGTTCAAACGCTCCAGCGCCTGTTTGGCGATGCTGCGCTCGACGGCCACATAGGCCTGGAAGTCGAAGATGGCGATCTTGCCGACCTGCGCGCCCGGAACACCGGCCTCGCCCGTCAATGCACCCAGAATATCGCCCGGACGCAGCTTGTCCTTGCGACCCGAGCCGATGCACAGGGTTGTCATGGCAGGCAGCAACTTGCCGCCTTCCTTGACGCTCAGGTTGTCGTACTGCTGCCAGTTCAACGGAGCCTTCTGCAGCTCTTCGATGGCGCGGGCACGCTGGCTTTCCGAAGGGGCCACGAGGCTGACGGCAATACCTGTCTCGCCCGCACGCCCGGTACGACCGACACGGTGGATGTGGATTTCCGAGTCGCGGGCCAGCTCAACGTTGATGACCATGTCCAGTGCATCGATATCCAGACCGCGGGCTGCGACGTCGGTGGCGACCAGTACCGAAGTGCTGCGGTTGGCGAACATCGCCAGTACCTGATCACGATCACGCTGCTCCAGGTCGCCATGCAGGCCCACGGCGGACATGCCCTTGGCGGTCAGGTGGTCGACCACTTCCTGGACCTGCTGCTTGGTGAAGCAGAACGCGACACAGGAAGTCGGGCGGAAATGCCCAAGCACCTTGACCACCGCTTCCAGACGTTGCTCCGGGGAGATTTCGTAGAAAATCTGCTCGATCTGGCTGTCGGCATGCAGCGCTTCGACCTTGACGGTCTGTGGATCACGCATGAATTTGGACGCCAGTTGCTTGATACCGACCGGGTAGGTGGCCGAGAACAGCAGGGTCTGGCGACGTTGCGGAGTCTGTTCGATGATGTCGGCGATGGCGTCGTAGAAGCCCATGTCCAGCATGCGGTCGGCTTCATCGAGGATCAGCGTGTTCAGCCCGTCCAGTACCAGCGAGCCCTTGCGCAAATGCTGCTGGATACGGCCCGGCGTGCCGACGATGATGTGCGCGCCATGCTCCAGCGAACCGATCTGCGGCCCGAAAGGCACGCCGCCACAAAGGGTCAGCACTTTGATGTTGTCTTCGGAGCGTGCCAGACGGCGAATTTCCTTGGCCACCTGATCGGCCAGCTCGCGTGTCGGGCACATCACCAGCGCCTGGCAACCGAAGAAGCGCGGATTGATCGGGTTCAGCAGCCCGATACCAAAGGCGGCGGTCTTGCCGCTGCCGGTCTTGGCCTGAGCGATCAGGTCCATGCCCTTGAGAATCACCGGCAGGCTTTGCGCCTGAATCGGCGTCATCTCGGCATAACCAAGCGACTCCAGGTTAGCCAGCATGGCAGCGGACAGGGGCAAAGTGTTGAAAGCGGTGTTAGTCACGACAGAGGACCTGCAAAACAAAAATGTCGCGCAGTGTATCAGGTCGTAAGGCCAGCTCAGATGGCAATGTCGATAAATGGCGCAGCAAACTGTAGGAGCGAATTCATTCGCGAAAACAGTCATTCGCGAATGAATTCGCTCCTACTCCCTTTATCTCAATTTCTTACCTTCCTGCGCAGGCAGTTGCAGAAATATCCCCGCCGCAAACATCGCCAGTACTCCCACGCTCAGGAAGGTCAGTTGAAAAGCCCCCAGCACACTGCTGACTTCGCCCGTGGCCACGTCATCGGTAAAGCCGCCCAGCAGGGCGGCAGCGGATGCCACGCCCAGGCTCAGTGACAATTGCGCGACGACCGACAGCAGGCTGTTGCCACTGGCGGTGCTGGCGTCGTCCAGGTCGATCAGGGTCACGGTGTTCATGGCGGTGAACTGCAAGGCGTTCACTGCGCCCAGCAGGGCCAGATGGACAAGCAGCACCCAGTACGGGGTTTGAGTGTCCACCAGCGCCAGGGTCGCCAGCAGTATTCCAAGCAGCAGCGTGTTGCCGGTCAGGATGGTGCGATACCCCAGCAGTTCGATCAGCCAGCGGGCCACGGTTTTGGCGAACATTCCGGCGGCGGCCAGCGGCAGCATGCTCATGCCGGCCTGCGCCGGTGAATAACCCAGCGGGATCTGCAGCAGCAAGGGCACCAGAAACGGCAGGGCGCCACTGCCCAGTCGCGCAAACAGATTGCCCAGGATGCCCACCGCAAAGGTCCGGGTGCGAAACAACGACGGTGCAAAGAGTGGAAACTCTACATGCCCGGCCCGCAGCCAGTAGGCCGCCAGACAGCCCAGGCCGGCGAACAGCAGCAAGACCACGCGCATGTGCGGCAGGTGCAGCTCGCCCAGGCCTTCCAGCGCAATGGTGATCAGCACCATCGAGGCTCCGAACAGAATGAATCCTGTGCCGTCGAAACGTGTGCGCCCGCCGCCTGGGATATCCGGGATGAAATGCTTGACCGCATAGCAGCCCAGCAAACCCACCGGAATATTGATCAGGAAGATCCAGTGCCAACTGAAATACTCGACCATCCAGCCGCCCATGGTCGGCCCGAGCAACGGACCCAACAGGCCGGGCACGGTAATGAAGCCCATGATCCGCACCAGTTCCGAGCGTGGGTAGGCGCGTAATACGATCAAGCGCCCGATAGGCAGCATCAACGCGCCGCCAAGCCCCTGAATGATCCGTGCTGCCACCAGCATGTTCAGCGAGTTGGACAGTGCGCACAGCAACGAGCCGAAGCTGAACAAGAGGATGGCGCTGAAAAAGATGCGTTTGATGCCGAAGCGATCGGCAATCCACCCCGAAGCGGGAATCAGCAGGGCGATGGTCAACATGTAGGCAATGACCACCGACTGCATGCGCAGCGGATCTTCTTCCAGCGAACGGGCCATGGACGGCAGCGCCGTGTTGAGGATTGTCCCGTCCAGGCTTTGCATGAAGAAGGCGATGGCGATGACCCAAGGCATCCAGCGCAGGGTTTTTTCGTCCAGGTGCGGCATGTCGTTCCCTGTGATGTTGTGCGCGAATGAATTCGGCCCGTAGGAGCGAATTCATTCGCGAAGGGCGTATTACAACGTCAACGTCAGCTTGCTTATCAAAGCCCCGGGCAACTGAATGGAAGCTGTCTGCCGCTGGCTATAAGTACTGGCCGACAGGATAAGCTCCCGCTCGCGGGTCAGGTTTTCCAAAGCGTTGCCCAGCAGGCTGTAGGCGCTGTCATCAAAACGCATGGTGCTGACCGGTGCCACGATCTTGCCGTCCTCGACCCAGAAGGTCGCAAAGCGGGTCATGCCGGTCAGGCGTGCGGCAGACTGGTCGGAAAAATTCAGATACCAGAGGTTGCTGATATACAGGCCAGTGCCGAGCTGCTTGAGAATCTGTTCCTGCTCCAGAGTACCGCCCGCCATGCTCAGTGCGCTTGGCCACTCGCCGTTGTCCGCGCCGTTTGCTTGCAGGCCGTATTCGGCGGCGCTGCTGGAGTCGACCAGTTGTTCCCGTGCTTCGCCAGCGGCGATCAGGGACAGGTCTTTGCGTGGATAGCCTTCGCGGGAAAATGCCGGTGACAGTGAGCCGCTGACCTGTTCATCCAGGCTGAACAGCGGGCTGAAACGGGTGTCGCCGCTGTACAGTCGCTGCAACGGGCTGTGCTTGCTGGCCAGTGCCTGTGCGGAAAATCCGCCCCAGCACAGCATGCCGATGATTTCATCCAGTGCGGCAGGTGCCAGGTAAGCGCGGTACTGACCGGGCTCCAGAGTGCGCAGCGGACGCCCGAGAAACTCCAGCTGCTCGCGGGCCTGATTGAAGCGTCTGGTAAAGGCCTCGCTATTCCAGTCATGCCCGGCATAGTTGGCTTTCACGGCCTGGCCGTTCTCGTGGAACAGGCTCCAGTCGAAATTGAAGCTGTTGGCCTGATGCCAACCCAGCGCCCCCCAGGAACTGGCGAAGCCGCGATACACCGGACCTGCTGCATAAAAGCCCACCAGGTCCAGACCCTGGGACAACCCGCTGATCAGCTCCACGACTTGCCCACTGTCCGGTAGCGGCGGCTCTTGCAGATTGTTGCTGTGCCAGGCCTCGGTATTGGGCAGTAGATACGGGTCCTTGGCGAGTGATACCAAGGTTTCGCGCAGTTGCAGCAAGGCCTGCTTCAGACGCTGGCTGTCGACCTCGGCATCGCCGGAGAGTGTCAGTTCCAGATCGGCATGCCGCCCGTCATCGATCAGTTTGAAGGTCACGCTGGCTTGCTGCACATGCCCGGCCTGACGGACCTGGCCATGATTGAAGCGAATGAAATCCGAAGCTTCGGCGTTATAAGCCAGTGTGAAATGTTCGTTCGGGCCGATATCTGCCTTGAGGACGGCGACCAATGCCTCGAATTGCTGTTGATGAGACATCAGGCATCACCTCCAAATACATCGACATTGGCGAAGACACAGGCTGGCGAGGCATGACCGACACGCACCACCTGATTGGGTTCGCCCTTCCCGCAATTGGGCGTGCACAGCACCTTGAAGGTACTGGCATCGCCGACCGCGCTGAGGTTGCGCCAGAACTGCGCGGAAATAGCCCGATAGTTGGGGTTCTTGACCACGCCCCTGAGTTCGCCGTTTTCGATCAACTGGCCCCACTCGCAACCGAACTGGAATTTGTTGCGCGCATCGTCGATGGACCACGAGCGGTTGGTGGACATCAGGATGCCGTGCTCGATATTGCCGATCAGTTGCTCCAGCGACTGGTCGCCCGGTTCGATATTCAGGTTGGCCATACGGTCGATGGGTGGACGGTTCCAGTTACAGGCGCGGCTGTTGGCGACGCCCGGCAGGCCGGAGCGGTATTGCGACAGCGCACCACCCAATGGCCTCTGTAACAGGCCGTCGCGAATCAGGAACTGCTTGCTAGCCGCCGTGCCATCGTCGTCATGACCGTAACTGGCCAGTTGCTCGGGGATTTCGGGGTCGAACGTCACGTTGAGCAGGCTGGAGCCGTATTGCAGCGTGCCGAAGTCCGATGCCTTGACGAAGCTGGTGCCGGCGTAATTGCGCTCGTCACCCAGAATCCGGTCCAGTTCCAGTGGATGGCCGATGGATTCGTGGATCTGCAAGATCATCTGGTCCGGCATCAGCAGCAGATCACGCGGGCCAGTTGGTGTGTTGGGGGCCAGGATCAATTGCAGCGCTTGATCGGCAACCTGTGCGGCAGCGCCGATCAGTCCGCAATTGCTGATGATTTCTGCACCGCCTTGCTGGCCGAAGTTATCGCGGCCCAGGCTGCGGGTCTGGCTGTCACGACCGTCGTAGGCGGTTACCGTCATGCCTGGAAAGACGAAGCGCTGTGCCTGACGAATCTCGGCGCCTGCGCTGTTGAGGTAAATCTGCTCAACGTTTTCGAGTCCCAGCCCTGCTTGCCAGTTCACCAGACGCTCGTCTTTGGGTACGGCCTTCGACTCGGCCATCAGCACATCGATGCAATCGCTCAGGCTCGGGAAGGCATTGCTCAGGTTGGGCGACAGGTAATCGGCGCGGGCTGTCGAGACAGTCTGATCAGTCAGGTCCAGCAGCGAATGCGGCGCCAGGCGGCGAGCCAGCTCTTCGGCCTGGTGCAGCGCGGCCTGCAAGCCACGCTGGGAAATGTCGTTGGTGGCGGCGTAGGTTTCGACACCATTGAGGCGCACGGTCAGCATCGCCCCTTCATCGCTACCCAGCGATGGCGGCTCGGCCACGTTCTTGCGTACGCTCAGGTGCTGGCTGGTTCTGCGGACATAACGTACGGAAAAGAATTGCGCATCGCTCTGCAGTGCGGCGAACCGCTGCTTGAGCTGAGCGGAGAAATCGAACATGCAGAGAGGCTCCTTGTTGGGCGGGCAAGGTGTTCGCGAATGAATTCGCTCCTACTGTAGGAGCGAATTCATTCGCGAAGGGAACAGGCGTGCCCGCAGATCATAGAGTCTGAATCACGCCTGTGCTACTGAACCTCGCAGCGGTGTGCCGCGTGCCGGGCGATCACCTGCCACGAAGTAGTCGGCGGTGCTGCGTGGCAACGGCTGGCGGCCACGAATCCTGTCGGCGATCTTCTCGGCGATCATGATGGTCGGTGCGTTGAGGTTGCCTGTGGTGATGATCGGCATGATCGAAGCATCCACCACGCGCAGGCTTTCCAGGCCATGAACACGGCCCTGGCCATCGACCACCGCCATGTCATCGGTGCCCATCTTGCAAGTGCACGAGGGGTGGTATGCAGTTTCGGCGTGCTCGCGGACGAAAGCGTCCAGTTCTTCATCGGACTGCACTTCGATGCCTGGGCTGATCTCGCGGCCACGGTACGGGTCCAGTGCCGGTTGCTGCATGATCTCCCGAGTCAGGCGGATGCCGTCGCGGAACTCCTGCCAGTCCTGCTCGCTAGACATGTAGTTGAACAGGATGCTCGGGTACTCGCGAGGGTCTTTGGACTTGACCTGCACCCGACCACGGCTCGGCGAGCGCATGGAACCGACGTGGGCCTGAAAGCCATGCTCTTTCACACCTTTGGTGCCGTTGTAGTTAATGGCAACCGGCAGGAAGTGGTACTGGATGTTCGGCCACTCGAACTCTTCACTGGAGCGGATGAACCCGCCCGCCTCGAATTGGTTGCTGGCACCGATGCCTGTGCCGAGGAACATCCATTGCGCGCCAATGGCCGGCTGATTCCACCACAGCAGGGAAGGGTAGAGCGAAACAGGCTGGGTGCAGCTGTATTGCAGGTACATCTCCAGGTGATCCTGAAGGTTCTGGCCGACACCCGGCAGGTCGTGAACCACGGGAATATCTAGCGTGTTCAGCAGTTCGGCCGGGCCGACACCGGAGCGTTGCAGAATCTGCGGTGAAGCAATGGCGCCGCTGCACAGCAGGACTTCCTTGCGGGCACGGGCTTCGATGCGGGTATCGCTGTCGCCGACCAGATAGGCCACGCCCACGGCACGTTTGCCTTCAAACAGAATACGATCCGTCAGGGCATGAGTGACGATGGTCAGGGTCGGGCGCTTTTTGGCCTCATCCAGATAACCGCGAGCGGTGCTGGCGCGACGGCCATTGGGCGTCACGGTTCTGTCCATCGGGCCGAAGCCTTCCTGCTGATAACCGTTGAGGTCGTCCGTGCGCGGATAACCTGCCTGCACACCGGCTTCGACCATGGCCTTGAACAGCGGGTTATTGCCCGCCTTCGGCGTCGTCACGCTGACCGGGCCATCACCGCCGTGATAATCGTTGGGTCCGATGTCGCGGGTTTCGGCCTTGCGGAAATACGGCAGGCAGTCGAGGTAGCTCCAGTCTTCCAGGCCCGGTTCCTTGGCCCAGCCGTCATAGTCCATGGCATTGCCGCGGATGTAGCACATGCCATTGATGAGCGACGACCCACCCAGGCCCTTGCCGCGCCCGCATTCCATGCGGCGGTTATTCATGTGAGGTTCAGGCTCGGTCTCATAGGCCCAGTTGTAGCGACGGCCTTGCAGTGGAAACGCCAGCGCCGCAGGCATCTGGGTACGGAAATCCAGACGATAATCCGGGCCGCCAGCTTCCAGCAGCAGAACGGTGACGCCCGCGTCTTCGGTGAGGCGGGCTGCCAGGGTGTTACCGGCCGAACCAGCGCCGATGATGATGTAGTCGAATTCGGATTGCGTGGTCATAGAAAGTCCTTCGTAGGGCTGCAAGCCTCAAGTTTCAAGCTGCAAGCAAAGGCATTCAGGGGTGCCTGTAAGAATTGAGGCGGCAAGCGGCTTCACTTGAGGCTCGTAACTTGCCGCTTGCCGCTGGCTGTCTTAAAACACCGACGCGTAATCGCCCAACTCCACCTGTACGGATTTGATGCGTGTGTATTGCGCCAGTGAACTGATGCCGTTCTCGCGGCCGACACCGGATTGCTTGTAGCCGCCGACCGGCATTTCCGCCGCCGACTCGCCCCAGGCGTTGATCCAGCAGATGCCGGCTTCAAGCTGGTGAATCACGCGATGAGCGCGGTTCAGGTCGCGGGTGACGATGCCTGCTGCCAGACCGAAATCGGTGTCGTTGGCGCGGCGGATCACTTCTTCCTCATTGTCGTAACCGAGGATGCTCATCACCGGGCCAAAGATCTCTTCGCGCACGATCGTCATTTCATCGGTGCAGTCGGTGAACACGGTCGGGGCCACGAAGGCACCTTTGGCGAGGTCGCCTTCGGTCAGGCGTTCGCCACCGCACAGCAGGCGCGCACCTTCTTCCTTGCCCTTGTTGATGTAGCCCAGCACGCTTTCCATATGTTCGAAGCTGACCAGCGGGCCGAAGTTGGTATTTTCGTCTTCCGGGTTGCCGATGCGGATGCGTTTTACGCGCTCCAGGATTTTGGCTTCCAGTTGCGCCTTCAAGGCGTTGGGGACGAACACCCGTGTGCCGTTGGTGCAGACCTGACCGGAGCTGTAGAAGTTGGCCATCATTGCAATGTCGGCGGCACGATCCAGGTCCGCGTCGTCGAAGATGATCAGCGGCGACTTGCCGCCCAACTCCATGGTCACTTCCTTGAGCGAAGAGCTCGACGCGCTGGCCATGACTTTCTTGCCGGTGTCGGTGCCGCCGGTGAAGGAAACCTTTTCGATGCGCGGGTGCTCGGTGATCCAGGTACCGACTTCACGGCCGCTGCCGGTCAGCACGTTGAACACGCCGTCAGGAACGCCGGCTTCGGTGTAGATTTCCGCCAGTTTCAAGGTGGTCAGGGAAGTGACTTCGCTGGGCTTGAAGATCATTGCGTTGCCTGCCGCCAGTGCCGGAGCGGATTTCCACAGTGCGATCTGGATCGGGTAGTTCCAGGCGCCGATACCTGCGACCACGCCCAGTGGCTCGCGGCGGGTATAGACGAAGGAGGATGTGCGCAGCGGGATCTGTTCGCCCTCGATGGCGGGGACCAGGCCTGCGTAGTATTCCAGCACGTCGGCACCGGTCACGATGTCGACATAACGGGTTTCTGAACAGGATTTTCCGGTATCCAGGGTTTCCAGCGCTGCCAGTTCATCGTTGCGCTCACGCAGGATGTCTACGGCGCGGCGCAGGATGCGCGAACGCTGCATGGCGGTCATGGCCGCCCAGACCTTCTGGCCTTTCTCGGCACTGACGACGGCGCGTTCGACATCTTCCTTGCTTGCTCGCTGCACTTGCGCAAGCACTTCGCCGTTTGCCGGGTTGATGGCATCGAACGTGGCGGGGTTGCTGGCGTCTACGTAACCGCCATCGATATAAAGTTTTTGCAATTCGAAACGGGCCATAAAGTCCTCGCAAATTCAGGTGGTGGGCGATGACTGATTTCAGCGTGCCGGTAAGTTTGGGCAACATTGCGCTGCAGTCGTTCGGTGAACAAGGCTCTGAAGCGCTTCAGCCCACCGCTTTCGCCAGTTGAAAATCCATGTATTCGTAAGCGATCTGCTGCGCCTGCTCTGTGTCGAAGGCATCGCCTGACAGAGCGCCGCGCAGCCACAAACCGTCGATAAGCGCCGCAAGCCCACGGGCTGCGCTGCGTGCCTGCTCCAGCGGCAAAGCGCGGCGGAACTGGCAGCACAGGTTCGAGTACAGGCGGTGATCGTTGATCCGCTGCAACCTGTGCAGTGACGGGTGGTGCATGCTGGTGGCCCAGAAGGCCAGCCAGGTTTTCATCGCCGGGCCGTTGACCTGGCTGGCATCGAAGTTGCCCTCGATGATGACTTGCAGATGCGCCCTCGGGCTGTCATCGGTCAGCGCCTGACGGCGTTCGCTCACGCTCTGGATCAAGGCATTCATCAGGTGGCGCATGGTCGCCGCGATCAGGCCGTTCTTGTCCTGAAAGTAATGGCTGATGATGCCGTTGGAGACTCCGGCCAGACGCGCGATCAAGGCAATACTGGCGTCGCTCATGCCGACTTGATCGACCGCGCTGAGCGTGGCCTGGATCAGTTGTTGGCGGCGGATGGGTTGCATACCAACCTTGGGCATTGGCTTGAGTCTCCTTGGCTGCTGACCCTTTTTAGCCTAGTTGTTTTTAATTGAACGATCAATCAATAAAAACCTGTGGACGTGACAAAAGGGCCGTCGGAGCGCCGATTTTGTGGGAGGGAGCTTGCTCGCGACGAGGTCGTGTGAAGCGACCAAGCCCTCTCCCACAAAGAAATATTTAACCCAGATTCTTGCCCAGCAGCGCGTGATACAACTCGCTATCCCCCAGAATACCGACCACCTTGTTGCCATCCTGCAGCACCAGTTTGTTACCGGTCTGGTAGCGGATCTGCAAGGCGTCGCGCATGCCGATATTGGAATGCACCAGTGTCGGACGGCGATCCAGGCTGGAGACGTCCTGACCCGGTGTCCAGTTCTGCAGATCGAGCTGCGCAGTACCCTGGCGAGCACTTTTGATGACGTTGCCTTCGGCCAGGTCCAGCCAGGAATCCACGCCGGGGTCCAGGCATACCGAACCGTTGATCCGGGTGCAATTGTCGACGGTACGCATCAGGCTGCGGCCGCACAGCACATTGAGCGGATTGGTGTGGGCAACGAAGGTGCGCACGTAATCATCGGCCGGGTTGAGGACGATCTCTTCGGGCACGCTGTATTGAATGATCCGGCCGTCTTTCATGATGGCAATGCGGCTGCCCAGCTTGAGCGCTTCATCCAGGTCATGGCTGACGAAAACGATGGTCTTGCTCAGCTTGCTTTGCAGGGCCAGCAGTTCGTCTTGCAGACCCTGGCGAATCAGCGGGTCGAGAGCCGAGAAGGGTTCGTCCATCAGCAGGATGTCTGCATCCATCGCCAGCGCCCGGGCCAGGCCGACACGCTGCTGCATGCCGCCGGACAGTTCATCGGGTTTCTTGTTGCGCCATTGGGTCAGGCCGACCAGTTCAAGCTTTTCATCCACCAGCTTGCGTCGTTCCTTTTCCGGCCGCCCCTGCATTTCCAGGCCAAAGCTGATGTTCTCGCGAACCGTCAGCCAGGGCATCAGGGCGAACTTCTGAAACACCATCGCGATGCGCTGGGTGCGCATCATTTTCAGTTCTGCCGCCGTGCAATTGGCGATGTTGATCTGCGAGCCTTCATGCTCGACATACAACGAGCCACGGCTGACGGTATTGAGGCCGTTGATGCAACGCAGCAGGCTGGACTTGCCCGAGCCGGACAGGCCCATCAATACACAGATTTCGCCTTTTTCGATTTCCAGAGTGGCCTTTTCCACGCCTACGATCTGGCCGATCTTTTTCAGGATCTGGTCGCGCGTGAGGCCTTGGTCCAGCAGCTTGAGGGCCTCACGCGGGTCCTTGGCGAAGATGACGTCTACCTGATCGAATTTGATGATACTCATGCGTCGGACCCTACCTTGGCTTCGGGTTGTTTGCAGATACGGTCGAGCATGATGGCCAGCAATACGATCGCCAGACCGGCTTCGAAGCCCAGGGCGATATCAGCGGTGTTCAGTGCGTTGACCACGGGTTTGCCCAGACCGTCGGCGCCCACCAGTGCCGCGATCACCACCATCGACAGCGACAGCATGATGCACTGGGTAATGCCGGCTGCGATGCTGGGCATGGCGTAAGGCAGTTCAATGCGGGTCAGCAACTGGCGGCGTGACGAGCCAAAGGCTTTACCGGCATCGAGCAATTCATGAGGCACATCGCGAATGCCCAGATACGTCAGGCGGATCGGCGCGGCGATGGCGAAAACCACTGTCGAAATCAGACCGGGCACGACGCCCAGGCCGAAAAGCGTCAGTGTTGGAATCAGGTACACGAAAGTCGGTACGGTCTGCATCAGGTCCAGCAAGGGACGGATGACGGTGTAGAACATGGGTTTGTGGGCGGCGATGATGCCCAGCGGCACACCGATCACCACACAGACCAGCGTGGCGAAAAGCACCTGGGCCAGGGTCTCCATGGTTTCCTGCCAGTAATGCAGGTTCAGGATCAGCAGGAAGGCCAGGATGACGAAGACTGTCAGGCCCCATTTACGCTGGATGTAATGCGCCAGAGCCGCAATCAGGCCAATCAATACCAACGGGTTGAACCAGGTCAGGCCGAAGGTCAGGCCGTGGATCATCATTTCCAGGGTCGAGGCTATGGCGTCGAAGTAGTTGGCGCCGTGTTGCGTCAACCATTCGACAAAGGCCGCGATGTACTGGCCCAGAGGGATTTTTTGGTCAGTCAGCATGATATCGATTGTCCGCTTGCGGGAAGAAATGGGACAACAGGCGGGCAGGCCCGCCTGCCATCGTCTTACTGGGTCAGTTTGGCTTTGGCAGCCTCCAGGCCTGGCTTGCCATCTACGGTGGTAACGCCAGCGAGCCAGGTATCCAGTACTTGAGGGTTTTTCTTGATCCACGCCTTGGCGGCGGCATCGGGTTTCATCTTGTCGTCCAGAACGTTACCCATCAGCGTGCTTTCCATCGTCAGGGTGAACGATAGGTTCTTGAGCAACTGGCCGACGTTGCTGCACTCCTGAACATAGCCTTTGCGTGTATTGGTGAAGATAGTGGCCTGGCCGAAGTTAGGCCCGAAATACTCGTCGCCACCGGTCAGGTACTGCATCTTGAAACGGGTGTTCATCGGATGCGGTTCCCAGCCCAGAAATACCACGTCCGTACCACGCCGTGCTGCACGATCGACCTGCGACAACATCCCGGCTTCGCTGGATTCGACGACCTTGAAGCCTGCGGCCTTCAGACCGAAGGCGTCCTTGTCGATCATGCTCTGGATCAGGCGGTTGCCGTCGTTGCCCGGCTCGATCCCGTAGATCTTGCCGTCGAGTTCTTTCTTGAATCTGGCTATATCGGAGAAGTCTTTCAGGCCCTTGTCGTAAAGTGCCTGAGGGACGGCCAGGGTGTACTTGGCGTTTTCGAGGTTGGCGCGAACGGTTTCGACGGTACCCGCTTCGCGGTAGGCCTTGATGTCGTTTTCCATGGTCGGCATCCAGTTGCCCAGGAACACGTCCATGTTCTTGCCGTCAGCCAGAGACTTGTAGGTCACAGGCACGGAAATCATGGTGGTCTTGGTCTTGTAGCCCAGGGATTCGAGTACAACGCTGGTCACTGCGGTGGTGACCGTGATGTCAGTCCAGCCGACGTCCGAGAAGTTGACTGTATGGCACGCCTGCGGCTCAGCGGCCTGGGCCAGTAGCGGCAAGCAGAGCGTGGCGGCCAACAGCAACGATTTAGAACCTTTCATGGGGTGGACTCCTGTGAGTTCTTTCTATTCATCTCATCAGCAGGCGAGCGCTGACGCGGCTTACGTGTTGGCGAGGCATTTTGCGAAGCTCTATCACTGCGCCCGGCGATCGAGTCGAAGCCGATCATGTAACAGTGAAAATCAAACGCCTACAGGGGGCGTCGTATCCAGTACAGGCGGGGTCGCATCCAGTGTGAGCAAGGTCGCTTACAGATTCTTTCTATCGTGCAAGCGCACTTTTACCAGGATGGAGCAGCTAAAAACGGCCAGATAGTGGAGGCGACAAGGTGCATTGAAGTTCAGTGGTGCGGCGTATTTTCGGTTACAGGCATCGGTCGGCCTGCTCGCTTTTTGAACATTGCTGATGAGCGTCGCCACCTTTTAGCGCGAAAAAAACCGGTTGTGGCGCAGTGCTATTGCCTCGTGCGATGAGTGACACTGGCTCGCAGTTCTTTTCTTCCCTGTTTCCCTGAAGTGCTACCGAATTGCTCACTCTTCCCTTGCAGGTCATGGGCTGGCACGTCGCAATTGGACACGCCGGTCGCACCTGAATAGACGCTTCGCGACGTCGCTTTCAGTGGTTATTGAATGGCTATTCAATTTTAGGCATGGGATTTGCGATGGGATTGGCAGGCCATGCATGAAGCAAGGCTACTAAGAAGAGCCTCGCCTGAGGCCAACCAACGCCTAGAGTGAGGAGATACGTGATGACTTCGTTCAATGCAGGGGCGCAACCCCAGAACCGCGCACCACAGTCCATCGGCTTTCTGCTACTGGACAACTTCACCCTGATCTCCCTGGCGTCGGCGGTCGAACCCCTGCGCATGGCCAACCAGCTTTCCGGTCGTGAGCTTTATCGCTGGACCACGCTAAGTGTAGACGGCGGTCAGGTCTGGGCCAGCGATGGCTTGCAGATCACTCCAGATGCCGCCATG
This sequence comes from Pseudomonas serbiensis, assembly GCF_030580745.1. Taxonomy (NCBI): domain Bacteria; kingdom Pseudomonadati; phylum Pseudomonadota; class Gammaproteobacteria; order Pseudomonadales; family Pseudomonadaceae; genus Pseudomonas; species Pseudomonas serbiensis. The sequence continues at coordinate 116,854 of NZ_JAUQOO010000007.1, read as the reverse complement.
CACAAGGCGCCGGCACTGGACACCATCATTGTCTGTGGTGGTGTCGGCATTCAGCGTACCGTTACCCGTGAACATGTGAGCTGGCTGCAAAGCCAGGCCCGCCAGTCCCGTCGCCTGGGCGCAGTCTGCACCGGCAGTTGGGCATTGGCGTGTGCCGGTCTGCTCGATGGTTTCGATTGCAGCGTTCACTGGGAGTGTCTGGCTGCGATGCAGGAGGCTTTCCCGCGTGTGTCCATGAGCACTCGCCTGTTCACGCTGGACCGCAACCGCTTCACCAGTTCCGGTGGCACTGCGCCGCTGGACATGATGCTGCACCTGATCAGCCGCGATCATGGTCGTGAGCTGTCGGCTGCGATTTCCGAGATGTTCGTCTACGAGCGTATTCGTAACGAACAGGATCACCAGCGTGTGCCGCTCAAGCACATGCTGGGCACCAATCAGCCCAAGCTGCAGGAAATCGTCGCGTTGATGGAGGCCAATCTTGAAGAGCCGATCGACCTTGATGAACTGGCGGTTTATGTGGCGGTTTCGCGCAGGCAACTGGAGCGACTGTTCCAGAAGTACCTGCACTGCTCACCGTCGCGCTATTACCTCAAGCTGCGCCTGATCCGCGCCCGGCAACTGCTCAAGCAAACCCCCATGTCGATCATTGAAGTGGCATCGGTCTGTGGCTTCGTATCGACGCCACATTTCTCCAAGTGCTACCGCGAATACTTCGGCATCCCGCCACGTGACGAACGTGTGGGTTCAAACACCACCCAGCAAGTCGCCATGATGCCAATCCCCCAAGCCCTGGTACTGGCCCCGCTGTCTGGCCCCATGTCGGCATTGAGTCAGGCGCGTAACGAATCGACATTTGCGAGCGTGAGGTTGTAAGGCCCCTTTCGCGAATGAATTCGCTCCTGCCCCATCCGTGTAGGAGCGAATTCATTCGCGAAGGCTTAAATCCAAATGGCGTCCCATAGCGAGTAGTCCCCCAGTCGTGTTACCAAGCCTGCACGAAGGGGGTTGGCAACAACATAACGTGCCACGTTTTGCAGATTTTCTTCACGTCGGATCGCTCTGTCATGGAAGCCTTTCTGCCATAACTGTCCCTCTCTTTGAGTGGCTCTGTTGATGGACAGAGAGCTGCATGCCTTGACCTGCTTCATAAGTTGATCAAGGGAATAGTTGCCTAACTCCAACAACCAATGAAAGTGATCAGGCATTACGACCCAGGCCAATGACTTGGCTTGGCCAGACATCTGAGCACGCCTGAACTCTTCGACTATAAGTCGCCCCAGGCGAAAATCATTGAATATTGGAATGCGCTCTTGCACTACCGATGTGACTAGATAAATTTGTCCGGTTTGAGAGTATCGACCGAGTCTAAGACGGCAGGCCTGCGCATGTTTTGACATCTTTTGCCATCCTTGGCTAATGATTCAGAGATACCGAATCTAGCTGGATGACAGAGCAGTGCTTATCTAATGTCTGGCAGGATATTTCGGGCGGTATTTTCGCGAATGAATTCGCTCCTACGGGTTGTGCAGGAGATCACCCGCTGCCTTGGCGCCGCGCTGTCGCGCAGCAAACAGAGTGCGATGTAGGAGCGGACTTGTCCGCGATCGGCTGCGTAGCAGTCGTAGATTTGCGAGCGCTTCGCACTCGATCGTCGGAATGCCGCCCAAGACAAGTCCGCTCCTACAGAAAAACCCTTTAATTCATCATGTTGCGTTTATGTTTGATGAGAGCTAATTCATTCGCGAGGCATTACAAGCTAAACCGCGAAACCATGCTGTTCAGGTCGACTGCCAGGCGCGACAGTTCGTTGCTGGCTGCTGTGGTCTGGTTGGCACCTGTCGTCGACTGGGCTGACAGGTCGCGGATGTTCACCAGGTTGCGGTCGACTTCACGGGCAACTTGAGCCTGCTCTTCGGCGGCGCTGGCGATGACCAGGTTGCGTTCGTTGATTTCCTCTACCGCCGTATGGATGGTCTCCAGTGCCAGTCCGGCGCCTTTGGCGATGCTCAGGGTGGACTCCGCGCGTTCGGTGCTGTTGCGCATCGAGTTCACGGCCTGTTCGGTGCCGCCCTGGATGCTGCCGATCATGCGTTCGATTTCGCTGGTCGATTGCTGGGTGCGGTGCGCCAGGGCGCGGACTTCATCGGCCACTACCGCAAAACCACGTCCGGCTTCACCTGCGCGGGCAGCTTCGATGGCGGCGTTGAGGGCCAGCAGGTTGGTCTGGTCGGCCAGACCGCGAATCACATCCAGCACCTTGCCGATATCGCGGGACTCATTAGCCAGGTTGCTGATGAGTTCGGCCGTGCTTTGCACGTCGCCGCTCATGCGTTCGATGGCATTGACGGTTTCCACGACCAGATCACGGCCATCACCCGCCGACGAGGTGGCATTCTTCGAGGCTTCGGACGTGCTGGTTGCGTTGCGGGCAACTTCTTCGACGGCGCTGGTCATTTCGTTGACTGCAGTAGCTGCCTGTTCGATTTCGTTGTTCTGTTGTGCCAGGCCGCGAGCACTTTCGTCGGTCACCGCATTCAGTTCTTCTGCCGCTGAGGCCAGTTGAGTCGCAGAACCGGAAATACGTTGCAGGGTGTCGCGCAGCTTGCCTTGCATGGTTTCCATGGCCAGCAGCAAACGACCGGCTTCGTCGGTGCCATCAACCTTGATCGGACGTGTCAGATTACCTTCGGCAATGGTTTCGGCCGCATGCAATGCTGCTGAAATCGGGCTGGTAATGCTTTTGGTCAGCAGCCAGGCGAACAGAATGGTCAGCAGCGTGGCGACGACCAGCATGCCGATAACCAGATTGAAGGCCGAAGTATATTCCTGAGCGGCTTCACGCTTGGTGTCATTCAACTGTTCCGTGTTGATGTCCACCAGCTTGCCGAGTACCACGTTCATCTGGTCGGAGTTACTGAGCATTTCGTTATTGAGCAGGTCTTGCAGCTCATCGACCCTGTTGGCACGGGTCAGAATTTTCATACGCTCTTCGAGCTGACGGTATTGACCGAGCAACTGCACATACTGGTTATAGAGTGCTTGCTCCTTGGGATCGCCAATCAGCTTTTCATAGATGACCTGGGCTTCGCTGATCTGCTTGTTGCGCATGGCCAGCAGGTCGATGGTTTTCTGTTGAATATCAGGTTCGCGGTTGACCAGCAGGCGATAGGAAAGAACCCGCAGGCGGATACTCACCTCTGCAAACCGGTCCAGGCTTTTGATGCTGGGCACACTGTTCTCGGCCAGGGTTTCTGTCGCCACGCGGATCTTGCTCATCTGCGAAAGCGCGAAAATGCCGAGAATCAACATGAGGGTGCCGATCACGGCAAACCCGAGGAACGCGCGCGGCGCGATGTTCATATTACGTAGTGACATGGAAGTTCCCATAAGTAAGGCGCGTTCCATGCGTCGTATAAAAGCAAAGGCAAATACGTGATGTTTGCCTATCGGTTCTACGACGAAAGTCTTGAGGCGAGGGCACGTGTTTTGACGGGAATCAATTTATGGCGCTTTTCCGGAAAAATTGAAAAAACCCTGCAAGTCTTTGAAATCAATGGGTGGAGCGTTTTCCGGGTGTTGTTGTCGGGTATTTTGCTGTGCGCTTTTGTCGCAGCGACGGCGTTCTGACGAACAGCAGGAACCCGATGCCTTAAACGTAGTCACATTGCGCCTGAACCGTTGCTTTATAGAGTTGTTCAGGCCCTAGCATGCGCAGTGACTTTTCTTTATCGTGTGCGCCCGTTGAAATTTGCTCGAGAAATCAGAATGTTGGAAGCCTCCCTTAGCCAATTGGAACAACTTGTCGGTGACCTGGTGCAACAGAACCAGCAACTGCAAGACACAAATGCGCAATTGAGCGCCGAACTTGCCAAAGCCAAGGATGAGAACGACAGCCTGCAGTTGAGCTTGATGGAGCAAGAAGAGAAGCAAGGCAGCACCGCGGCGCGTATTCAAGCGCTGGTTGAGCGTGCTACCAGCGCCAGTGCTGTCAGCGCATGAACCACGACAGAAACGGGGTAACCGTCCTTTCTATTCTGGGTAACGAATATTCGGTCAAGGCTCCGGCAGGCGAGGATCAGACGCTTCTGCAAGCGGCAGCGATGCTCAAGACTTCCCTGGCCGACACCAAGCGCAAATACCCGACCCTGATCGGCGACCGCCTGCTGGTGCTGGCAGCGTTGAATCTGTGTTCGCAGCAGATCGAGCTTGAGCAGCAACACAAGGTCGAACTGGCACGCTATCAGGAACAGGTCAGCGCCACGGTTGATGTGATTTCCAAGACGATTTCGCAGGGTTGAGTGTTAAAGGTTGTGGGAGCGGATTTATCCGCGAAGCTTTCGCTCCCACACATTCTGCACAAGGCGATAACTCTTAACCCTGCATCACCAATCGAATATCCGCCGCCAGTTCCCGTACCCGTGCCTCTTCGGTATCCCAGGAGCACATGAAGCGTGCGCCGCCTTTGCCGATGAAGGTGTAGAAACGCCAGCCCTTGGCGGTCAGTGCGGCAATGGCCGGTTCCGAGAGTTGCAGGAACACGCCGTTGGCCTGCACCGGGAACATCAGTTCCACGCCTGGAATATCCTTGACCAGCTCAGCCAGCAATTGCGCGCAATGGTTGGCGTGGCGGGCATGCTTGAGCCAGGCGTCGTTTTCCAGCAGGCCGACCCACGGTGCAGACAGGAAGCGCATTTTCGAGGCGAGTTGCCCGGCCTGTTTGCAGCGATAGTCGAAGTCTTCGGCCAGATCCCGATTGAAGAACAGAATGGCTTCGCCCACCGCCATACCGTTTTTGGTGCCGCCAAAGCACAGCACATCGACGCCCGATTTCCAGGTCAGTTCGGCGGGTGAGCAGTTCAGATAAGCACAGGCATTGGAGAAGCGGGCTCCGTCCATATGCAGGTGCAGGCCCAGTTCCTTGCAGGTGGCGCTGATCGCCCGGAGTTCTTCCGGCAGATAGACGCCGCCGACTTCGGTCGCCTGAGTCAGGGTCACGACGCGGGGTTTTGGGTAGTGAATGTCCTGGCGCTTGAGCGCCACTTCGCGGATCGATTCGGGCGTCAGCTTGCCGCCGGCGCTGGGGGCCGTGAGCAGTTTCGAGCCGTTGGAGAAGAACTCCGGTGCGCCGCATTCGTCTGTTTCGACGTGGGCAGTTTCCGAACAGATGACACTGTGATAACTCTGGCACAGCGACGACAGTGCCAACGAGTTGGCCGCTGTGCCGTTGAAGGCAAAGAACACTTCGCAATCGGTCTCGAACAGTCGACGGAAATCGTCGGAAGCGCGGGCAGTCCACTGGTCATCGCCATAGGCACGCTGATGCCCTTTGTTCGCCTGCTCCATGGCCGCCCAGGCTTCGGGGCAGATGCCGGAATAGTTATCGCTGGCGAACTGTTGGCTTTGGTCTGTCATGGCCGATTCCTTGTGGTCGTTTATGGTGCGCACTTTAGCGAACAATGTGGCGTCGGGTCATGCCATTGTTAATGGTTGAAATGCTTTTATTTTCGGGAGCGATATGGATCTTTCAAACCCGCCTTTTCTACCGGGACGCGACAAGGCGCTGGATCTGCTCAAATGGCTGGCGATGCTGAGCATGGTGCTCGATCACCTGCGCTATGTGGGCTGGGCGGTGAATGTTCTCTACGTGCCGGGGCGCCTGGCGTTTCCATGGTTTTGTTTGGCGATTGCCGTCAACCTGGCGCGCCGTAGCGCGGCACTGGTGACGCCACGTGTGCAATGGCGTTATCTGGGATGGGTGCTGGCGTTCTCGGTGCTGTCGGAAATTCCCTATCGACTGTTCATGGTCGACGCCAAGACCCTGAATGTGATGCCGACCTTGTTGCTGGGGCTTCTGGTTGCGCAGGGCTGGCGACATCGCAATGTCACGACCCGACTCATGGCCATCACCGCCTTGCTGTTTTCCGCGATATTTCAGCAACACCTGATGTTTGGATTTGCTGGTGTGCTGCTGCCGCTGGTGTTGCTGCTGGTCTTGCAGAAACCGCTCTGGTACGCGGTTTTTCCAGCGGTGCTCTGTGTCGCAGGCAATGCCTGGCCCGATATGTTTGCCGGCGCGTCGTGGGGCGACCCGATTTCCATCGGCTCAATCATCGCCTGCCTGATCGCGCCAGTGATGGGGATTGCACTGCTGCGTATGAAGCCGGGCTTTTCGGTCATGCCGATGCGGCGCTGGGCTTATGCGATCTATCCCGGACACTTTCTGGTTCTGCTGGGGCTTCGGGAGTTATTGGCTCTCTAACCAAACCCCGTAGGACCGAATTCATTCGGGAAGAGGCCAGTTCAGGCGCAACATCTGTATCTGACCCACTGATGCCTTCGCGAATGAATTCGCTCCTACTACACCCTCAACCCCGTAGGACCGAATTCATTCGGGAAGAGGCCAGTCCAGGCGCAACATCTGTATCTGACCCACTGATGCCTTCGCGAATGAATTCGCTCCTACTACACCCTCAACCCCGCAGGACCGAATTCATTCGGGAAGAGGCCAGTCCAGGCGCAACATCTGTATCTGACCCACTGATGCTTTCCCGAATGAATTCGGTCCTGCAGATATCTGTAGACAAATTGCCATGACTGCACTTATCTTCGCCGCAGGCCGCCTCATGTGGCCAACGTCGCTCGGACGGTTCCGGGCGCTTACGTCTGCGAGATACTCATGGCTGACCAAGGTTTGCCGCGCCGCTTTGCGCGCATAGATCGACTCCCCCCTTACGTGTTCAACATCACTGCCGAGCTGAAAATGGCTGCTCGTCGTCGTGGTGAAGACATTATCGACTTGAGCATGGGCAACCCCGATGGGGCGACGCCACCGCATATCGTCGAAAAACTGGTCACCGTTGCCCAGCGCGAAGACACCCATGGCTATTCGACTTCACGGGGTATTCCTCGCCTGCGTCGGGCCATTTCCAACTGGTACAAGAAGCGCTACGAGGTCGATATCGACCCGGAAAGCGAAGCCATTGTCACCATCGGCTCCAAGGAAGGTCTGGCGCACCTGATGCTCGCCACCCTCGATCAGGGCGACACGGTGCTGGTGCCCAACCCCAGTTATCCGATCCACATCTACGGTGCCGTGATTGCCGGCGCCCAGGTGCGTTCGGTACCGCTGGTGCCAGGTGTGGACTTCTTTGCCGAGCTGGAAAAGGCCATTCGTGGCTCGATCCCCAAGCCGAAGATGATGATCCTGGGCTTTCCATCCAACCCCACCGCCCAGTGCGTGGAGCTGGATTTCTTCGAGCGCGTGGTTGCACTGGCCAAGCAATACGACGTGCTGGTGATTCACGATCTGGCCTATGCCGACATCGTCTATGACGGCTGGAAGGCTCCGTCGATCATGCAGGTCCCCGGTGCCAAGGACATTGCGGTGGAGTTTTTCACCCTGTCCAAGAGCTACAACATGGCGGGCTGGCGTATCGGCTTCATGGTCGGCAACCCGGAACTGGTCAGTGCTCTGGCGCGGATCAAGAGCTATCACGACTACGGCACCTTCACGCCCTTGCAGGTGGCCGCGATTGCTGCACTCGAAGGCGACCAGCAATGCGTGCTGGATATTGCCGAGCAGTATCGTCAGCGCCGTAATGTGCTGGTCAAAGGCCTGCATGAACTGGGCTGGATGGTGGAAAATCCCAAGGCGTCGATGTATGTCTGGGCCAAGATTCCTCCCGCCTACGCGCACCTCGGCTCGCTGGAGTTCGCCAAGAAGCTGCTGGCCGAAGCCAAGGTCTGTGTGTCGCCGGGTATCGGTTTTGGCGAATATGGCGACGATCATGTGCGTTTCGCCCTGATTGAAAACCAGGATCGCATCCGTCAGGCCGTGCGTGGCATTCGCACCATGTTCCGCGCTGACAAGCCTGCCTGAGTTTTAATCAGTGAACCCGCTCCCACGCATCTCCGTGGGAGCGAATCGGGCGGCGCTCCGCTCATGCGCAAAAAACACCGTACAGTCAAAGCAAATACATCGCCCTCAATGACGCCTCGCGGATGAATCCGCTCCTACCGGCAGGTGCTCCCGCCAATCGATTTGTCTCTCCCCGCCAAGCCATGTCGTAAACGCACCTTTGTGTGGCGTCCATAGGCATTTGGCCGGTTTGCGTCGGCCCTACCATCGCATCCAAAGGGCAGCTCAACGCCCTGCCGACAAGCCAGGCGCAACGCCGCCGCTGGGAGAACCGCGATGTTCAGCAAGCAAGACCAGATTCAGGGATATGACGATGCACTGTTGGCTGCGATCAATGCCGAGGAGCAGCGCCAGGAAGACCATATCGAGCTGATCGCCTCCGAAAACTACACCAGCAAGCGTGTGATGCAGGCTCAGGGCAGCGGGCTGACCAACAAATATGCCGAAGGCTATCCGGGCAAGCGTTATTACGGTGGCTGCGAGCATGTCGACAAGGTCGAGCAACTGGCAATCGAGCGGGCCAGGCAATTGTTCGGTGCCGATTACGCCAACGTTCAACCGCACTCCGGCAGTCAGGCCAACGCCGCTGTCTATCTGGCCTTGCTACAAGCTGGCGATACCGTTCTGGGCATGAGCCTGGCCCACGGCGGTCACCTGACCCACGGTGCCAAGGTCAGTTTTTCCGGTCGTCTTTATAACGCTGTGCAGTACGGCATCGACACCAATACCGGGCTGATCGATTACGACGAAGTCGAGCGTATTGCCCTGGAAACCAAGCCAAAGATGATCATTGCCGGTTTCTCGGCTTACTCGAAAACCCTGGATTTCCCGCGTTTCCGCGAAATTGCCGACAAGGTGGGCGCTTACCTGTTCGTCGACATGGCCCACGTTGCCGGTCTGGTGGCGGCTGGCTTGTACCCGAACCCGCTGCCATACGCCGACGTGGTGACCACCACCACCCACAAGACCCTGCGTGGTCCGCGTGGTGGCCTGATCCTGGCCAAGGCCAACGAAGAACTCGAGAAAAAACTCAACTCCGCCGTATTCCCCGGAGGGCAGGGCGGCCCGTTGATGCACGTCATCGCCGCCAAGGCCGTTTGCTTCAAGGAAGCGCTGGAGCCAGGCTTCAAGGCCTATCAGCAGCAAGTGATCGATAACGCCCAGGCCATGGCGCAGGTATTCGTGGACCGTGGTTACGATGTGGTATCGGGTGGAACCGACAATCACCTGTTCCTGGTCAGCCTGATCCGTCAGGGCCTGACCGGCAAGGATGCGGACGCCGCTCTGGGCCGTGCGCATATCACCGTCAACAAGAACTCTGTACCGAACGATCCGCAGTCGCCGTTCGTGACTTCGGGCCTGCGGATCGGCACTCCGGCCGTCACCAGTCGCGGTTTCAAAGTGACCCAGTGTATCGAGCTGGCAGGCTGGATCTGCGACATTCTCGACAACCTCGGCGATGCCGATGTCGAGGCCAATGTCGCCAGTCAGGTCGCAGCACTGTGCGCCGATTTCCCGGTTTATCGCTGAGTCAGGAGTAGCCTTTCATGCAGCATTACTCAGGCTTCGGCCTTTTCAAACACTCCCTCAGCCATCATGAAAACTGGCAGCGCATGTGGCGCACGCCGACGCCCAAGAAGGTCTACGACGTCGTGATCGTCGGCGGTGGCGGTCATGGTCTGGCGACGGCCTATTACCTGGCCAAAGAGCACGGCATCAAGAACGTGGCCGTGGTCGAGAAAGGCTGGCTGGGCGGCGGTAACACGGCGCGCAATACCACCATCGTGCGTTCCAACTACCTGTGGGATGAGTCGGCTCATCTCTATGAGCATGCAATGAAGCTGTGGGAAGGCCTGTCTCAGGACCTGAACTACAACGTCATGTTTTCCCAGCGTGGCGTGTACAACCTGTGCCACACGCTGCAAGACATGCGCGACTCGGAGCGTCGGGTCAGCGCCAACCGCCTGAACGGCGTGGATGGCGAACTGCTTAATGGCAAGCAGGTTGCCGAAGAGATTCCGTACCTGGACTGCTCGAAGAACACCCGTTACCCGATCATCGGCGCAACGGTCCAGCGCCGTGGCGGCGTTGCCCGTCACGATGCCGTGGCCTGGGGTTTTGCCCGTGCCGCCGATGCCTTGGGCGTGGACCTGATCCAGCAGACCGAAGTGATCGGTTTCCGCAAGGAAAACGGTGTCTGCATCGGTGTAGAAACCAACAAGGGCTTCATCGGCGCCAAGCGTGTCGGCGTGGTGACGGCCGGTAACTCCGGGCACATGGCGAAACTGGCAGGCTTCCGTCTGCCGGTTGAATCCCATCCGTTGCAGGCGCTGGTTTCCGAGCCAATCAAGCCCATCATCGACAGCGTGATCATGTCCAACGCCGTTCACGGTTATATCAGTCAGTCCGACAAGGGCGACCTGGTGATCGGTGCCGGTATCGACGGCTGGGTCGGCTACGGCCAGCGCGGTTCGTACCCGGTGATCGAGCACACCATCCAGGCCATCGTCGAAATGTTCCCGGTGCTGTCGCGAGTGCGCATGAACCGCCAGTGGGGTGGCATCGTCGATACCACGCCGGACGCCTGCCCGATCATTTCCAAGACTCCCGTACCGAACATGTTCTTCAACTGCGGTTGGGGCACCGGTGGATTCAAGGCAACTCCCGGCTCAGGCAACGTGTTTGCCGCCAGCCTTGCCAAGGGCGAAATGCACCCATTGGCCAAGCCTTTCTCCATCGAGCGTTTCCACAATGGCGCTCTCATTGATGAGCACGGTGCTGCCGCGGTCGCCCACTAACAAAAACCACGTGAGAACTACTGCGCTCGGTAATACGGCGTTAAAAACAGGCGAGAAATGCTCATTTAGAATTCTAAACTCCGCTTTCTCGCCTGTTTTTGCCTTGTATTACCTTCGCTCGCTACGTTCTCACGAGGTTTTAAGAAGGAGAGCTTTTCATGTTGCATATCTTCTGTCCTCACTGTGGCGAACTGCGCTCCGAAGAGGAATTCCACGGCTCCGGTCAGGCGCATATCCCGCGTCCGCTGGACCCGAACGCCTGCACTGATGAAGAGTGGGGCGACTACATGTTCTTCCGTGACAACCCACGTGGCCTGCACCACGAACTCTGGATTCACGCTGCCGGTTGCCGCCAGTACTTCAATGCCACCCGCGACACCGTGACCTACGAGATTCTGGAAACCTATCCGATTGGCACCAAGCCACAGTTCACGGCCAAGGGAGACAAGGCATGAGCCAGACAAACCGACTGCCCCACGGTGGCCGTATCGACCGTAGCAAGGTGCTGAATTTCACCTTCAACGGTCAGTCTTATCAGGGTTTCGAGGGGGATACCCTGGCCGCTGCGCTGCTGGCCAACGGTGTGGATATCATCGGCCGCAGCTTCAAGTATTCCCGGCCTCGCGGCATTTTTGCGGCTGGCTCCGAAGAGCCGAACGCGGTATTGCAGATCGGCGCGACCGAAGCGACCCAGATACCCAACGTGCGTGCCACGCAGCAGGCGTTGTATTCAGGGTTGGTTGCGACCAGCACCAACGGCTGGCCGAGTGTGAACAATGACGTGATGGGGATTCTCGGCAAGGTCGGCGGCAAGCTGATGCCACCGGGCTTCTACTACAAAACCTTCATGTACCCGCAATCGTTCTGGATGACTTACGAGAAGTACATCCGCAAGGCAGCCGGCCTTGGCCGTTCGCCGACCGAGAACGATCCGGACACTTACGATGCGATGAACCAGCACTGCGACGTGCTGATCGTCGGTGCCGGGCCTGCCGGTCTGGCTGCTGCCCTGGCTGCTGCGCGCAGTGGCGCACGGGTGATTCTGGCCGATGAGCAGGAAGAGTTCGGCGGCAGCCTGCTCGACAGCCGCGAGAGCCTTGACGGTAAACCGGCTGCTGAATGGGTCGCTACTGTTATCGACGAGCTCAAGGGCCTGAAGAACGTGACCCTGCTGCCTCGCGCCACGGTCAACGGCTATCACGACCACAACTTTCTGACCATTCATGAGCGCCTGACCGATCACCTGGGTGATCGTGCGCCACTCGGCATGGTACGTCAGCGCATGCATCGCGTACGCGCCAAGCGTGTCGTGCTGGCCAGTGGTACTCATGAGCGGCCACTGGTTTACGGCAACAACGATGTGCCGGGCAACATGCTGGCCGGTGCGGTTTCCACTTATGTTCGTCGTTATGGCGTGGCTCCGGGTCGTAAGCTGGTGCTGTCCACCAACAACGATCACGCCTATCGCGTTGCTCTGGACTGGATCGATGCCAGCCTGCAAGTGGTGGCGATTGCCGATGCACGCCATAACCCGCGTGGTCCGCTGGTTGAAGAAGCGCGGGCCAAGGGCATTCGTATCCTGACGTCCAGTGCCGTGATCGAAGCCCGTGGCAGCAAGCGGGTGTCTGCTGCCCGTGTTGCCGCCATCGACGTCAAGACACTGAGCGTCACCAGCCCCGGTGAATGGCTGGAATGTGATCTGGTTGCCAGCTCCGGTGGTTACAGCCCGATCGTACACCTGGCTTCGCATCTGGGTGGCAAGCCGGTCTGGCGTGAAGACATCCTCGGTTTCGTTCCGGGCGAAGCGCCGCAGAAGCGCGTGTGCGTGGGTGGCGTAAATGGCGTCTACAGCCTGGCCGATACGCTGGCCGACGGCTTTGAAGGCGGCGCTCGTGCCGCCAGCGAAGCAGGTTTCAAGGCGGTGGAAGGCATCATGCCGAAGGCTTTGAGCCGCGCAGAAGAGCCGGCGCTGGCGCTGTTCCATGTCCCTCACGAAAAAGGCACGGCCCGTGCGCCCAAGCAGTTCGTGGATCTGCAGAACGACGTCACCGCCGCAGCCATCGAACTGGCGACCCGCGAGGGCTTCGAGTCGGTCGAACACGTCAAACGCTACACCGCACTGGGTTTCGGCACCGATCAGGGCAAGCTTGGCAACGTCAATGGTCTGGCCATTGCTGCCCATTCGCTGAAGGTTTCCATCCCCGAGATGGGCACCACCATGTTCCGCCCGAACTACACGCCGGTGACCTTCGGTGCCGTAGCCGGTCGCCATTGCGGGCATATCTTCGAGCCCGTGCGCTTTACCGCTCTGCATGCCTGGCACCTCAAGAACGGTGCCGAATTTGAAGATGTCGGCCAGTGGAAACGTCCTTGGTACTTCCCGAAAAACGGCGAAGACATGCATGCCGCCGTCGCCCGTGAATGCAAGGCTGTGCGCGAAAGTGTCGGCCTGCTGGATGCCTCGACCCTGGGCAAGATCGACATTCAAGGCCCGGATGCCCGGGAGTTCCTCAACCGCGTCTACACCAACGCCTGGACCAAACTGGATGTGGGCAAGGCGCGCTACGGCCTGATGTGCAAGGAAGACGGCATGGTCTTCGACGATGGTGTTACAGCCTGCGTCGCTGACAACCACTTCATCATGACCACCACCACGGGCGGCGCTGCTCGCGTTCTGCAATGGCTGGAAATCTATCAGCAGACCGAATGGCCGGACCTGAAGGTGTATTTCACCTCGGTTACCGACCATTACGCGACCCTGACGCTGTCCGGCCCCAACAGCCGCAAGCTGCTCAGTGAAGTGACCGATATCGATCTGGGCCGTGAAGCGTTTCCGTTCATGACCTGGAAGGAAGGCCTCGTTGCTGGCGTGCCGGCGCGGGTGTTCCGTATTTCCTTTACCGGTGAGCTGTCCTACGAGGTCAACATCCAGGCTGATTACGCCATGGGCGTTCTGGAAAAGATCGTCGAGGCCGGCAAGAAGTACAACCTGACGCCTTACGGCACCGAGACCATGCACGTGCTGCGGGCCGAGAAGGGTTTCATCATCGTCGGTCAGGATACCGACGGCTCGATGACGCCGGACGACCTGAACATGGGCTGGTGCGTGGGTCGTACCAAGCCGTTTTCCTGGATCGGCTGGCGCGGCATGAATCGCGAAGACTGTGTGCGTGAACAACGCAAGCAACTGGTGGGCCTCAAGCCGGTCGATCCGACCAAATGGCTGCCGGAAGGCGCGCAACTGGTCTTCGACACCCAACAGACGATTCCGATGACGATGGTCGGCCACGTCACTTCCAGCTATGCCCATAACTCACTGGGTTATTCGTTTGCGCTGGGTGTGGTCAAGGGCGGCTTGCAGCGCATGGGCGAGCGGGTCTTTGCACCGCTGGCCGATGGCAGCGTGATCGAAGCCGAAATCGTTTCTTCGGTGTTCTTCGACCCGAAAGGCGATCAGCAGAACGTTGAGTAAAACGCGGTCTTGATAACACCGTGGGAGCGAATTCATTCGCGAATAAGCGGAGCGCCGCCCGATTCGCTCCTACAAGTACAAAACAGAATTCATGACAGGTGTCCCATGACCACAGTCAACGTATACCAACAGCGCCCCGAAGCGGGCGTAAAGGCTGAATCGCCGCTGTTCCACGCCGACCTCGGCAGTCTGGTCGGCAAAGGCCGCGCCAATCCCGGCGTCACGCTGCGCGAGAAGAAACTGCTCGGCCATCTGACCCTCCGTGGCGACGCCCGTGATCCGGCGTTTGCTGCCGGAGTTCACAAGGCTCTGGGCATGGAACTGCCTGCCGCGCTCACATTGGTAAGCAGTGGCGAAAGCTCGCTGCAATGGCTTGGCCCGGACGAGTGGCTGCTGATCGTGCCTACAGGCGAAGAGTTCGCGACCGAGCAACGCCTGCGCGAAGCGCTGGCGGGGCTGCATATCTCGGTGGTGAATGTCAGCGGTGGCCAATCCATCCTGGAACTGACCGGTCCCAACGTTCGTGACGTGCTGATGAAGTCCACCAGCTATGACGTACACCCCGACAACTTCCCAGTAGGCAAGGCCGTCGGCACTGTGTTCGCCAAGTCGCAACTGGTGATCCGCCGCACGGGCGAAGAAACCTGGGAGTTGTTGATCCGTCGCAGCTTCTCGGATTACTGGTGGCTGTGGTTGCAGGATGCCAGTGCCGAATATGGGTTGAGCATCAAGGCGTAGGAGCGGCCGAGCGGCGATCCGTTTTAGTCGCGATAGCGGGCCATAGACATATTTTGTTGTCTGGAAAACCGCTGTCGCGAGCAAGCTCCCTCCCACAGATCACAATTGATGAGGCAGGAGTCTCTTTTATATGAGTCGCGCCCCCGATACATGGATTCTGACTGCCGATTGCCCCAGCGTGCTGGGGACGGTGGATGCGGTGACCCGCTATCTGTTCGAGCAGGGCTGCTATGTCACCGAGCACCATTCGTTCGATGATCGGTTGTCGGGACGTTTTTTCATTCGCGTCGAGTTCCGCCAGCCTGACGGTTTCGACGAAGCTGCATTTCGCTCGGGCCTGACCGAGCGCGGCGAAGCGTTTGGCATGATCTTCGAGCTGACTGCCCCGAACTACCGGCCAAAAGTCGTCATCATGGTCTCCAAGGCCGATCACTGCCTGAACGATCTTCTCTACCGCCAGCGCATCAATCAACTGTCCATGGATGTGGTCGCGGTGGTCTCCAATCACCCCGATCTTGAGCCTTTGGCTGGCTGGCACGGAATTCCGTACTACCATTTCCCACTCGACCCGAACGATAAGCCTTCTCAAGAGGCCAGGGTCTGGCAGGTCATTGAAGAGTCCGGCGCGGAACTGGTGATCCTTGCCCGTTACATGCAGGTGCTGTCACCGGACCTGTGCCGCAAGCTCGACGGCAAGGCGATCAACATTCATCACTCGCTGCTGCCGGGCTTCAAGGGGGCCAAGCCTTACCATCAGGCCTACAACAAGGGCGTGAAACTGGTTGGCGCCACGGCGCATTACATCAACAACGACCTGGACGAAGGTCCGATCATTGCCCAGGGAGTCGAAGTGGTAGACCACAGCCATTATCCCGAGGACCTGATTGCCAAAGGCCGGGATATCGAAGGACTGACACTGGCACGCGCCGTCGGGTATCACATTGAGCGGCGGGTGTTCTTGAATGCGAACAGGACGGTAGTGCTCTGAAGCTGCAAGCTGCAAGCTGCAAGCTGCAAGTTTTAAGCTGCAAGTGAAAAGCGAAAAGCTACAAGCAGCAAGCTGAAGGCTGGCGAGATCCTCTTGCCGCTTGAAGCTTGCCACTTGCAGCTAACCCCTCTTTTTTCCAACAACAAAATACAGAGGTGAAAGCATGTCTGGTAATCGCGGTGTGGTGTATCTCGGCGCTGGCAAGGTCGAGGTGCAAACAATTCCTTTCCCGAAAATGCAGGATCCAAGAGGCAAGCGCATCGAACACGGAGTCATTCTGCGCGTTGTTTCCACCAACATCTGCGGCTCGGACCAGCATATGGTTCGCGGTCGTACCACTGCCCAGACCGGGCTGGTGCTCGGTCATGAAATCACTGGCGAAGTGCTCGAAGCCGGGCGCGATGTCGAAAATCTAAAGGTCGGCGATCTGGTATCCGTGCCGTTCAACGTGGCGTGCGGTCGTTGCCGCAGTTGCAAGGAGCAGCACACCGGCGTCTGCCTGACCGTCAACCCGGCGCGTGCTGGTGGGGCGTATGGTTATGTCGATATGGGAGACTGGGTCGGTGGCCAGGCTGAATACGTACTGGTGCCTTATGCCGATTTCAACCTGCTGAAGCTGCCTGACCGCGATGCGGCCATGGAAAAGATTCGCGACCTGACATGCCTCTCCGACATTTTGCCAACCGGTTATCACGGCGCCGTCACGGCCGGTGTCGGCCCTGGCAGCACCGTATATGTCGCCGGTGCCGGGCCTGTTGGTCTGGCGGCTGCCGCTTCGGCACGCTTGCTGGGCGCTGCGGTGGTGATTGTGGGGGATGTGAATCCGACGCGACTGGTTCATGCCAAGGCTCAGGGTTTCGAGATTGCCGACCTGTCGCTGGATACGCCGCTCCATGAGCAGATCGCCGCGCTGCTGGGCGAGCCTGAAGTGGATTGCGCCATCGATGCCGTGGGCTTTGAAGCGCGTGGCCATGGTCATGCAGGTGCGCAGTCCGAAGCACCGGCCACGGTTCTCAACTCGTTGATGGGCGTGGTGCGGGTTGCCGGCAAGATCGGTATTCCCGGCCTGTACGTTACCGAGGATCCGGGCGCTGTGGATGCTGCCGCGAAAATGGGCAGCCTGAGCATCCGCTTCGGTCTGGGCTGGGCCAAGTCCCACAGCTTCCATACCGGCCAGACGCCGGTCATGAAGTACAACCGTCAATTGATGCAGGCCATCATGTGGGATCGCATCAAGATCGCCGATGTGGTGGGTGTCGAAGTCATCAGCCTGGATGACGCGCCACGTGGCTACGGCGAGTTCGATGCGGGCGTGCCGAAGAAATTCGTGATCGATCCGCACAAACTGTTCAGCGCCGCCTGAGCCCTGTCGCGGCCAATGCCCCCGAGGGAGGGGCTTGGCCGCGACGGCATCATCACAGACGGCACGTCTTCATGGGAAAGAACCACCCTTCAGCCGTTACATCCGGGAACAAGCCCTCCATCCTCCAGTCAAACCGTCTGTTTTATCATCCACCACTGGATGGTTTCGGTTAGAGGTTGACTGTAATGAATACTGCTCGCGGTATGGCACTTGCTACATTGATGGCCCTGGCGGCAAGCCCGGCTTTTGCGTTCAATCTGAATGACGCAGCGAATGCGGTTTCCAACGCCACAGGCGGTAATCAGAAAGCCACTGCGGCACCTGAAGCCGCAGGCCTGCTCAATGCCCTTGGCACACAACTGAACGTTACCCCGGAACAGGCCGTTGGCGGCACGGGCGCCTTGCTTGGGCTGGCGAAGAACAAACTGACCGGTGCCGATTACTCGCAACTGACCCAATCCGTTCCGGGTTTGAATCAACTATCGGGCGTTTCGGCCCTGGACAGTCTGGGTGGCAGCGGGCTTGGCAGCCTGCTGGGTGGTGGCGATAAATCCGGGAGCAATTCGGTGCTCAACAGCGCACTCGGCAACGTGCAAAGCATGGGCGACGTGAACAATGCCTTCAAGGCGCTGGGTATGGACAGCAGCATGGTCAGCCAGTTTGTGCCGGTGATCCTTCAATACCTCGGTCAGCAAGGTGCCAGCGGCTCCGC
Source organism: Pseudomonas serbiensis (assembly GCF_030580745.1). NCBI lineage: Bacteria > Pseudomonadati > Pseudomonadota > Gammaproteobacteria > Pseudomonadales > Pseudomonadaceae > Pseudomonas > Pseudomonas serbiensis. The sequence continues at coordinate 98,862 of NZ_JAUQOO010000007.1, read as the reverse complement.
ATTGCAGAGCCTGAGCGGCCTATGGGGCGCCGGTAGCTGATTCGGTACGCAATGCGCTGATGTGCGCATCCTTTTCGATCCAGAGCTGGTTGACCCAGTTCTGGATCTTCTCGCGAAACACCGGATCGCTCTCGTAGTCGCCCTGCCACAGGGCCGGGTCCAGTTCGCGGGTCTTGATGTCGACGATCACCTTGGGCACTCGCCCGCACAGCATGTCCCAGAACCCCGGAATCCGTGAACCCGGATACACCACCGTCACATCCAGAATCGCATCCAGTTGTTCACCCATGGCAGCCAGCACGAACGCCACACCTCCGGCCTTGGGTTTGAGCAGGTTGCGGTAGGGCGATGCCTGGGCCGCATGCTTGGCTTTGGTGAAACGTGTGCCTTCCAGATAATTGACGATGGTCACCGGCTGGCGCTTGAACAGCTCGCAGGCGGATTTGGTGATTTCCAGATCCTTGCCCTTGAGTTCCGGGTGCTTTGCCAGGAACGCCTTGCTGTAGCGCTTCATGAACGGATAATCCAGTGCCCACCAGGCCAGCCCCAGGAACGGCACCCAGATCAGTTCCTTTTTCAGGAAGAACTTGAAGAACGGCGTGCGGCGGTTGAGCGCCTGGATCAAGGCCGGAATATCGACCCATGACTGATGGTTGCAGATCAGCAGATAAGACGTATCGCTGCGCAGGCCTTCATGGCCACGAATTTCCCACCGGGTCGGAGTGAATGCGCCAAAGATGAGCTTGTTGATCTCGGCCCAGGTTTCGGCAATCCACATCACTGCCGCTGAGCAGTGATCACGCATGTGGCCCTGAAACAACAGTTTGAGCAGCGCGAAAACCAGTAGCGGGCCAATCAGTACGAGGGTATTGATCAGCAGAAGCAGTGTGACGAAACAGCCAGCAAGCACACGACGCATAAGGATCTCTTGAGTCTCTTCAAGGTTGGCAATGATAGAGACACTGATCTGTGACGCCAATTACACAGGTGCTTACAAATGTTTCACGCGCTGACGATTATGCTGATCATCTCCGAACAAACTTCAAGTTCGCTGTCTAAAACCGGGCGTCAATCAGACGCTGCACATTGCGAGGAGCCTGCCACGTGAAACCGATTCTGGCGCTATTGTCCCTGCTGGCGTTGCCTGTCATGGCCGCCGAACCGACGCTGTATGGTCGCTATGAAAACATCAAGGTTCCCGAGATCGGCGAGACCTTCAAGGCCAAGATGGACACCGGTGCGCTGACTGCGTCGTTGTCGGCCAAGGACATCGAGTTGTTCCAGCGTGATGGCGAGGACTGGGTACGTTTCCGTCTGGCCACCAAGGACGCGGACAATAAGGTCCATGAGCACAAGGTTTCGCGTATCAGCAAGATCAAGGGCCGCTCGGAAGGCGATGACGACGATGAAGTCATCGACCCCACCAAACGTCCTGTTGTTGACCTTGAACTGTGCCTGGGCAACAAGAAGCGCACTGTCGAAGTGAATCTGGTGGATCGCAGCCACTTCAACTACCCCTTGCTGATCGGCGCCAAGGCCTTGCGCGAGTTCGATGCAGCGGTAAACCCGGCGCGTCGCTATACCGCTGACAAACCCGATTGCTGATTGACGTCGAGGGCTGAAATCGCGAATCCTTGCGGCCTTATCTCAAGCGCCCGGATGCCATGCCGCATATTTTGATTGTCGAAGACGAGGCCGCGATAGCCGACACGCTGGTCTATGCGCTGCAAGGCGAGGGTTTTACCACGACCTGGCTGGGCCTCGGTCAGGCGGCGGTCGAGCATCAACGCGGCACACCGGCCGACCTGATCATTCTCGACATTGGCTTGCCGGATATCACCGGCTTTGAGGCCTGCAAGCAATTGCGCCGTTTCAGCAACGTCCCGGTCATGTTCCTCAGTGCCCGGGATGGCGAAATCGATCGGGTCGTAGGCCTGGAAATCGGTGCTGACGATTATGTGGTCAAGCCGTTCAGCCCTCGTGAAGTGGCGGCGCGGGTCAGGGCTATCCTCAAGCGCATGCTGCCTCGCTCGGCCACGGCGGCAGGCAGCGACAACGAAGTGTTTCAGGTCGACCGCGAGCGCGTACAGATCACTTATCGTGGCCAGGCCTTGAGCCTGACCCGACATGAGTTCCGCTTGTTGCAGTGCCTGCTGGAGCAACCCGAACGGGTATTCAGCCGCGAGCAATTGCTCGACGCGCTGGGCGTGGCGTGCGATGCCGGTTATGAGCGCAGCATCGACAGCCATATCAAAAGCCTGCGTGCAAAGCTGCGTCTTGTTGCCGCCGATGCAGAGCCGATCCAGACCCATCGCGGCCTCGGTTACAGCTACAGCCCAGGCCACAGCTGATGTCCCTGAGTATCCGGATTTTCCTGGTCTATGCGGTGTTCATCGCCTTGACCGGCTATTTCGTGCTCAGCACTGTCATGAAAGAAGTGCGCCCCGGCGTGCGTCAGTCCACCGAAGAAACGCTGGTGGACACTGCCAACCTGCTGGCTGAAATCCTCCAGAGCGATGTCAGTCAAGGCACCCTGAACCAGAGCCGTTTTCCCGATGCGCTCAAGGCTTACGGCCTGCGCCAGCCGGCCGCGAAAATCTGGGGGTTGCCCAAGACTCAGGTCAACAACCGCATCTACGTCACCGACGCCAGAGGCATTGTGCTGTTCGATTCCAGCGGCGAAGCGACGGGCCAGGATTACTCGCGCTGGAACGATGTCTACCTGACCTTGCGTGGCGAATACGGTGCCCGCTCGACCCGCAGCGATCCCGAAGATACCAACTCGTCGGTGATGTATGTCGGAGCGCCGATTCGCGACAACGACAAGATCATCGGGGTGGTTACCGTTTCCAAGCCCAACAGTTCGCTACAGCCCTATGTGGACCGGGCCGAGCGTCGTCTGCTGTGGTACGGCATCGGCCTGATCATTCTGGGCCTGTTATTGGGCGCGCTTTTTTCCTGGTGGCTCAGCTCGGCATTACGCCGCCTGACCGACTATGCTCAGGCGGTCAGTAAAGGGCGTCGTGCCGAGCTGCCGCATTATCGCGGTGGCGAGCTGGAGCAGTTATCCACAGCGGTCGAACACATGCGTACCCAACTGGAAGGCAAGGCCTATGTCGAGCGCTATGTGCATACGCTGACCCACGAGCTGAAAAGCCCTCTGGCAGCGATTCGCGGTGCTGCCGAGTTATTGCAGGATGAAATGCCCGCCGAGCAGCGTCAGCGCTTCGTCAGCAATATCGATGGTGAAAGCGAGCGCATGCAGCAATTGATCGAACGCTTGCTCAACCTGGCCATGGTCGAGCAGCGTCAGGGCCTGGAAGAGAAAGTGGCCGTGCCGCTGGCAGAGCTGGTCGATGAACTGTTGGGCGAGCGCGGTGTTCGCACCGAACGCCAGGGTTTACAGATCGAGCAACTGATCGGCACCGACCTGTATCTGCTGGGCGAGCGGTTCCTGTTGCGTCAGGCGATGGCCAACCTGTTGGACAACGCCCTGGATTTCACTCCGTCGGGCGGGACCTTGCGTCTGGCGGCCGAGCGAATCGATGAGCGTATTCGCGTCACTCTCTTCAATACCGCAGCACCGATTCCCGATTACGCCTTGCCGCGTCTCTGCGAGCGCTTCTATTCACTGCCCCGACCGCACAGCGGCCGCAAGAGCACCGGGCTGGGGCTCAATTTCGTCGAAGAGGTCGTGCAATTGCATGGCGGCGAACTGCATGTCGGAAATGTTGAAGGCGGGGTTCTGGTGACCTTGTCGCTGTAGCCGGTTCGTTCGCGATACAAACACACAATCTCCACACGCTCCCCATCATCTCTCCACATAGCGCTTCCAGACTTTCCCTATCGAAAACAGGGAGAGCCCCATGAACCGAAGTCTGGCTGTAAAACTGGGAATGATCGCGGCGCTGGTCATCCTGCTGTTGATTCCGTTGATGATGATCGGGAACCTGATCGCGGAGCGGCAGAAGCAACGCGATGCGGTTCTGGAAAATATCGCCAGCAGCTCAAGCCTCAGCCAACAGCTGAGCGGGCCGGTCATGGCGGTGCCTTATCGCAAGGCGGTGCGGGTCTGGAAGACCAATGTGCAGACCAACGAGTCTTATCTGGAGCCTGCGCAGGAAAAGGGTTACCTGTATTTTTTGCCGGAGCGCTTCGAGCTCGATGGCAAGGTCCAGACAGAGTTGCGTTCGCGGGGCATCTACGAAGCTCGTCTCTACCATGCAGACAATCGCGTCAGCGGCCATTTCGTGTTGCCGGAGAATTTCGGGATCACCGAGAACCTTGCCGATTACGAGTTCGATCGTCCTTTTCTGGCAGTGGGTATCAGCGATGTGCGTGGCATAGAAAGTGCCATGAAACTGCAACTGGAAGGCCAGGCTCTGGATTTCGTCCCCGGTACACGGTTGGGCTGGCTGGGCGAGGGCGTGAGCGTCAATCTGCCGATGCAGGATGGCAAACAGCAGACCAGTCTGGAGTTCGCTTTCGATCTGCGTCTGCAAGGCACCGGGCAATTCAAGGTCATCCCCGTGGGCAAATCCAGCACGGTGAAACTGGCTGCCGACTGGCCGCATCCAAGCTTTATCGGCAACTATCTGCCTGCACGCCGGGATATTTCCGCCGAAGGCTTCAGTGCCAACTGGCAGACGTCGTTCTTCTCCACCAATCTGGAAGACGCGCTGAACCGCTGCCAGCAGGCAAACAAGTGCCAGGAGTTCAAGAACCGTAGTTTCGGTGTCAGCTTCATCGAGCCGGTCGATCAATACCTGAAGAGCGACCGGGCGATCAAATATGCGCTGTTGTTTATCGCGTTGACCTTCGCCGGTTTCTTCCTCTTCGAAGTCCTCAAGAGCATGGCAGTACACCCTGTTCAGTATGCTCTGGTGGGCGCGGCGCTGGCGTTGTTCTTCCTGCTGTTGCTGTCACTGTCCGAGCACATCGGGTTTGCCAGTGCCTATCTGGTGTCGGCTGTGGCCTGCGTGTTGTTGATCGGCTTCTATGTCTGTTACGTGCTGGGTGGCGTGCTGCATGGCCTGGGGTTCGCCGCTGGTCTGACGGCGTTGTATGGCTTGCTCTACGGGCTGCTCAGTGCTGAAGACTACGCCTTGCTGATGGGCGCGCTGCTCTTGTTCGGCCTGCTGGGTGTGTTCATGGTCCTGACCCGCAGGCTCGACTGGTACAGCATCACGCCGGGCAAGTCGGTAAAAACCACTGAGCCCGTTCTGGAGGCCGGCCATGAGTAACTGGCTCGGGCTGCGCGAAGAGCAGGTGCAGGCAAGGTATTTGATCGAAGGGATCAGGAGCCTGTTCGCCAACGCCGGTTCGTCCCGACGCTGTGCGTCAGGCGAACAGGCTGTCGATCACTCAAACGAACGGTCGGGTCGCCAGCATCGATGGCCGCTGGCTGACATCGGCGTACCAGGTAGCCAGTCGCGGATAGCTGCTGCGCCAGCGCAGGTCCGGTTGACGGAAGTCCAGATAACCCAGGGCGGCGGCCACGCTGATGGAGGCTACATCGAAGGCTGAACTGAGTTCGGTGATTGCATCCTGCTCGAAATAACTCAGGGCGCGCTCGATCTTTTCCTGCTGGTTATCGAGCCACTGGTCCCAATGCTTTTCCTCGGGTCGCAGCGCGGTTTCATAGCGAATCAACAGGGCGGCGTCCATGAGCGCATCGGCCAGTGAAGCCAGGGTCAGGCGCCTCCAGCGCGCCGAGCCTTCGCGGGGAATGAGCGGGTTGCCGACATGCTGGTGATCCAGATAGTCGAAGATCACTCGGCTGTCATGAATGATATTGCCGTCAGCCAGGCGCAATGCCGGGATCTTGCCGGCAGGGTTGTCATCATTGAGTTCGGCAGAGGGCGTGACGGGGGTGAGCAATATCGTCTGCAACTTCACTCTGTCGAACTGTCCGGTTTCATGCAGCAGGACAATCACCTTGCGGGCGAAGGGAGAGGCTGGGTTGGAATACAACGTCATGGTAGGTGCTGACATGAATGTTCCTCGGCGGGTACAGATTCATAGACTAGTCAGCGGGCTGTGGGTCTGCAATCCGGTTTTCGCGAATGAATTCCTTGTTGGAGGGGACTTGCCCGCGACGGGGCCGGTGAGGCCAATGCTCTTTTATCAGCTTCCAGTTTTCAGCGCCTGTGAATGAAGTCGCGGCCAAGGCCCCTCCCACAGAGTCATCCCCGACGTTTCATCAACCCCCGAATACTCAGCCCCGCAGCAATCCCCATCCCGAGCCAGGCCAGGGTATCCCACCAGCCATCTCCCAGCAGAGCCATGAACAAGCCCGCGCCTGTCAGTACGCCAACCAGACCGGGCACGGCAAAGGTCGAACCCTTTTTCATGCTTTCACCTGCGTTCGACGGCGTACCCACCACAGGTAAAGACCGCTGCCCAGCACGATGATGGTCAGCACATCCAGCACCGCCCACAGGATTTTCATCGGCATGCCGCCGTAATCCCCGAAATGCAGGGGCTGGGACATGCCCAGGGCATCCATGTACCAGGGTCGTTCGACGATGGCCGTGACTTTCAGGGTTTGCGCATCGATCAAGACCGGTGTCGCCAAGTGAGCCGTCAGGTGCGTATTGCCCTTGAGAAACACGGCGTAATGGTGCTCGCTGGAAAAGCGTGTGCCGGGGAAGGCGATGAAGTCCGGTTTCATTCCCGGCGCGGCGGCTTCGGCGATTTCCAGCAGGTTTGTGGCAGGCGCTCGCTGGAGCAGCGGCGGCGCATCGCGATATGGCTCGATCATCGTGGCCAGCGCGTCGTTGCGCCATGAGGCAATCAACAGGTCGGCACAGGCACTGATAACCCCGGTTACGCCGACCACCAGTGCCCAGGTCAGGGTCACGACGCCAATCAGGTTATGCAGGTCCAGCCAGCGGGTGCGGGTGGATTTACCTGCGCGCACGGTGCCGAATTCAAGCTTGCGCATGAAGGGCGCATACAACACGGTCCCGGAAACAATCGCAACTACAAACAGCAGGCCCATGAACGCCAGCAACAGTTTGCCCGGCAGTTCGGCATACATATCCACATGCAGGCGCAGCATGACCATCATGAAGCCGCCGTTGGCCGAAGGCATTTCCTGGGCTTCGCCGGTGCGTGCATCCAGGGCGAAGGTGTGGGACGAATTGGGCTCGGTGCCAGCCGTCGCCGCCGTAATCGCCATGACCCCGTCGGGATCGTCTTCGTCCCAGCCGAAGTATTGCAGTACTTCACCGGAGCGATGGGTTTCTGCGGCCTGGACCAGTTGTTCAAGGTTCAGGCGTGGCGTGTCGGCGGGCATTTCCCGATAGTGCGGCGCGTCGCCCAGCAGGTGGTCGATCTCGTGATGAAAGATCAGCGGCAGGCCGGTGATCGCCAGCATCAGCAGGAACAGCGTACAGATCAGGCTGCTCCAGGTATGAACGATGGACCAGCGGCGCACGGTTTGACTTTTCATTGCATGTTCCAAAAGCAAAAGGCCCGCTGACAATCAGGGGCCTTTGGTTCTCACTTTAATAGAGATGCCGTGGCTGAATCACCACTTGTAATTGACGCTGGCGACGACGTTGCGTTGATCGCCGTAGTAACACCAGAAACCATCGCAGGTAGCCAGGTAATCCTTGTTGAAGATGTTCTTGGCATCCACGGCTATCGAAGCACCTTTAAGGCTGCTGGCCAGGCGGCCCAGATCGTAATGCACCGAGGCGTCATATACGGTGTAGGAACCCACATGCCCAAGGTCGGTATTGCTCTGGTTGCCGTAAGTGTCACCGACATAACGTACGCCTGCACCGACGCCAAAGCCGTCGAGTGTGCCGTTGTGCCAGGTGTAGTCAGCCCAGGCGGTGGCCTGATTACGCGGTACTTGCGGGACGCGGCTGCCCTTGTCGTCGCCCTTGAGGATTTCGCTGTCGGTGTAGGTGTAGGAACTGATCAGTTTCAGGTTATCAGTCACGTCCGAAGTGGCTTCAAGTTCCAGGCCACGGACCTTGATCTCGCCAATCTGGCTGGTGATGCTGTTTTCGGTGATCGACACGTTCTTCTGGCGCAGATCGAACACTGCCGCAGTCAGCAGGGTTTTGGAGCCGACCGGCTGGTACTTCAGGCCGGCTTCGTACTGACGGCCCTCGGTCGGCTTGAACGATTCGGTCGCACTGACGCCTGCGCCGGAGGCTGGCTGGAATGACTCGGTATAGGAAATGTAAGGCGTGAAGCCGTTATCGAACACATAGCTCAAGCCAGCGTTGGTGCTGAAATTGCTGTCGCGCTGGGTGCTGGTCACGTCGTTGTTGTTATAGAACTTCGTGCCGGTGTGAATCCAGTCTTCACGTCCACCCAGGGTCAGGCGCCACTTGTCCAGAGAGATCTGGTCCTGTGCATAGAGGCCGGTCTGCTGGGTTTTCTGGTTGTAGTCGTACAGCGTCGAGTAGAGCACGTTGGAGAAATCCGCGCCGTACACCGGGCGGTTGACGTTGGTGCCCGGCACGTTACCCCAGCCATACTTCCACTGGTAATTGGTATTGGAGCGCTGATGGTCCAGGCCCAGCAATACGGTGTGGCTCAGCGCACCGGTCTGGAAGTCGGCCTGGAAGTTGTTGTCCACGGCAAACTGGCTGATGTCTTCGTTGACGATACCGGTGCTGCGACCAATATTGCCGTCTGCGTCGACCGCAGTCGCGCCATTGGCGACGCTCAGGGCCTGGAACGACAGATCGCTCTTGGTATAGCGCAGGTTCTGGCGGAACTGCCAGACATCGTTCAGGCGATGGTCGAAGGCATAGCCCAGTGCGTAATAGGTGCGGTCATAGAATTCCCAGTCCGGATCACCCAGGTTCTTGTGATGGGAAATCCTGCCAGCAGCCGAATCCAGTTTGGTGCCCTGCAAGGGCAGGAACTGGCCGGTGATCCCGGTATCGTCGCGGGTGTACTGCGAGATGAACGTCAGGTGCGTGTCGTCATCGATATTCCAGGTCACGCTGGGCGCAATGTTGTAGCGCTTGTCCGGGATGTGGTCGATGGCCGAGCCGCTGTCACGCACGACACCGCTGACGCGATACAGGAACTGGCCTTCATCGTCGATCTTGCCGGTGCTGTCGAAATTGATCTGCTTGTGTTCGTTGTTGCCGACCTGCAGGCCGACTTCGTTGCTGCTTTCGGCTTGCGGGCGGCGGCTGACCATGTCGAGCATGCCGCCTGGCGGTGTCTGGCCGTAGACCGAAGACGATGGGCCGCGCAGGACTGCGATGCGCTCAAGGTTCCAGGGCTCGGGTTTGGGGTTGGCATAGGAACCGACCGGCATCGGCAGGCCATCGAGGAACTGGGTCGGGACGAAGCCGCGAATGCGCAGCCAGTCGTTGCGCGAGTCGGAGCCATAACCGCTGCTGACGACGCCAGCGGTATAGCGCAGGGCGTCGTTGAGGTTGAGCACCGAGCGGTCATCCATCTGCTGGCGGGTCACGACCGAGATCGAACGCGGCGCTTCCACGATAGGCGTATCCGTCTTGCTGCCCGCCGCCGTGCGGGTCGCTGTATAACCTTCGACCGGGCCCCATGCCGTTTCAGTTTCGCCCTGAAACCCCTGAATGTTGGTTTCCGGCAAGGCCATGGTTCCTTCCGGTGCGGCTTCCAGGCTGTAAGTGCCCGACGTGCTCCGTACCAATTGCAGGCCCGTTCCGCGCAATGCCTGACGCATGGCTGCGGTGGCCTCGAACTGGCCTTGCACCGGTGCCGATGTGCGGCCGCTGACCAGTGAAGGGTCTATCGCCAGAGCCAATCCAGCCTGACTGGCAATCTGATTCAACGTGGTGGACAGAGCAGCGGCCGGCAAGTTGTAGGCGCGAACGTTTGAAGCCTGTTCGGCGGCAATGGGTGAAGTGCTCACCAGCGGTACGCCAAGGGCGATTGCCAATGCCAACAGGCTGGGACGCATCAGGGTTTCAAGCGGGCGAGACATACAAGGCTCCAGGGCAAACGGTATCTATTGCCTCTCTGCCGCATGAGTCTGAGAAAGTGACAGGGCTGTTTGAAAATAAATTCGGACTCAGGGTTTTTCGGGCGCAACGCTGTCGTTTTTCTCGCTCCGTGCCTGGACTTTCACCCACCATGGCGTGTGCTGTTCGATCTGCACCGGCAAGGTCGGCAACAAGGCCTTGAGGGCCAAGTCGGTATTGCCCAACGGGAAGCTCCCGGTAATCCGCAAGTCCGCCACCTGAGGCGATACTCCCAGGTAGCCGACCCGGTAGCGGCTCAGTTCGTCGAGCATGTCGCCCAGGCGTGCGTTGTCCATCACCAGCATGCCGCGGGTCCAGGCATCAGCGCCTGAAGGCAGGCTCAGCAGCGGGCCGAGCCCGTCTGGGGTCAGCAGGATCTGTTGACCCTCGCGCAAGACCTGTTCGTTCCCGTTGTCACGCGGATTGGCCGCGACTGCCGATTGCAGCACGCTCAGGCGCGTGCCATCGGCTTCGCGCCTGACCAGAAAGCGCGTGCCCAGAGCGCGCATCCTGCCGTCGCTGGTTTCGACGATAAAGGGGCGCGGGTCGTCATGGCTGCCGGTCTCGACCAGTATTTCGCCGTCCTGGAGCACGACCCGGCGCTGTTTCGCGTCGAAACGCACATCGATTGCGCTGTGGGTGTTGAGGCGGATCAGCGTGTTGTCTGCCAGACGAATGTCACGTTGTTCGCCGGTAGCGGTGCGCTGATCAGCGAGCCAGTAATCCAGCGGCAGATAGCGCTCGCTCATGAACAGCGCCAGCCCGCAGCTCAACATCAACCCGGCCAGCCCGCCGCCCAGCTTGCGCACGCGACGGCGAAGGGTGCCGGGCGCTTGTTGCAGTGCCTTGCGTGCCGGGCCTGAGGGTATGGCGAAGCGCTGGTTAAGCATGCCCAACTGGCTCCAGGCCCTGGCATGTTCTTCGTTGGCGGCCAGCCATTTGCTGAATTCGTCCTGCTCGATCCCGTCGCCGGAGTCCAGGCAGAGTTGCCAGGCAATGGCGGCATCAAGAACTTGCGCCGAAACGGGTCTGGAGCCTGCGAGTTTCATGTCGGCTCGCCGTAAAGGGCGACATAGCACTGGCGCATGGCCTGGGCCAGATATTGCCGGACCCGTGAAACCGAAACGCCCAGCCGTTCGGCGATTTCACCATGGCTCAGGCCGTCCAGACGGTTATACAGAAACGCCGCCCGTGCCTTGCTCGACAGTTTGCCCAGCATGCGGTCGATGGTCTTGAGGTCTTCAAGGATCAGTAATTGATCCTGCGGGGAAGGGTGCTCCGCTTCCGGGATCAGCATCAGCTCGTTGAGATAAGCCTGTTCCAGTGCTGCGCGACGGAAATAATCGAACAGCAGGCCTTTGGCGACGGCTGCCAGAAAAGCACGGGGTTCATTCGGGGCCTTGAGTTCGTCACGCCCGAGCAGGCGAACGAAAGTGTCCTGGCTCAGGTCTTCAGCCCGCTGTGGGCAGGCCACATTGCGTCGAAGCCAGGCCAGCAGCCAGCTGCGATGGTCGCGATACAACACGCCAACGATCTCGTTATGAGTGCTTGGGGCTGACGACACGAATGGCCTCGAATGGGAATGTGTTAAATAACGAGAACTATTCGCGATTCTGTCAGAGCGCGTGGATGCTGGCAATTGACGCTTATCGGAATGAGCGGTTCGCGAATGAATTCACACCACCCCGGTAGGAGTAATGCCGGTTAGTTAAGGTCATAAATAACTTTGTGGAAGGCAGCTTGCTGGCGACTTCAGTGTGCAGGCGCAGAATATCTGCCGGTTTCAAGGCCTTTTCGCCAGCAAGATGCCTCCCACAAGTTTTGCTTGTGCCTTAACTGATCGGCATTACCCGGTAGCGAATTCATTCGCGAAATCAGTCAGCGCTTGTTACCGACCGGTGCCAGCAACAGCTCGATACGATGCTTGCGAATGCCATCGGCAGCGGCCTCTGCCAGCGCGGCATCGGTGATGATGGTGTCGAACTGCTCAAGTGCCGAGACCTTGTACATGCCGAACGTGCCGTATTTGGAGCTGGTGGCGATCAACACGGTTTGTGATGCCGACTGCATGGCTGCCTGTTTGACTTCGACTTTAAGCGCCGACGGCGTGGTGGTGCCCCGTTGCAGGTCCCATGAGCTGGTGGACAGGAACGCAACATCGGTCGCCAGTTGGCGTAGCGTCGCGGCAGCCAGGCCGCCTACGCTGGAGCGGTTGGGATGGTCGAGCAGACCACCGGTATGGATGACATCCACATGGGCGGCATCGGCCAGAGCGTTGACGATGCCGAAATCATTGGTGACCACCGTCATGCCGGACAGCGCCACGATATGCGGCACGATCTCCAGAGTGCTGGTGCCGGCATCCAGATAAATGGTCATGTCCGGGTGCAACAGCCCGGCCGCGAGCCTGGCCATGCCTTGCTTGTGGGGCAACTCCACGACGGCCTTGGATTGATGGCTGGGTTCACTGTGAACCTGGCTGGCGATACGTGCGCCGCCGGTCACCGAATAGGCACGTCCTTCCTGCTCCAGCACGGCGATATCGCGGCGTATGGTCATGTGCGAGCAATCGAACATCTCCATCAACTGATGCACGCTGAGTACCTGGTGCTTGCGCAATTGACGAAGCATCAGTTCGCGGCGCTGATCGGGGATCATCGGTGTACCGCCAACGATGGCGATATCCTCTTCGGTGGACATTGTTACTCCTGTGCATCCATGACCCGCCAGCGGCAAGCGGCGGTCGTGGCATCTTAGCCAATCGCTCCGACAATCGCAGCAGCTCTCTCCATGGCAAGGCTGTGGGCACTCGCTGAATCCTCTATGCTCGGGGTCATTCCTGCCGTTGCGGAGAATTGTTTCAAGGAGAGAAAGAGTGCTGGCAACTGCTCTGGTGTTGATGGCAGCGGTACTGCATGCAACATGGAACACCCTCGTCAAGTTCAGTGTCGAACGACTGCTTGTGATTGCCAGCATGGATGCAGTGGCCTTGGTTTGTGCAGTACTGGCGCTGGGCTTTGTCACGGTGCCTGAACGGCATATCTGGCCATGGCTGGTGGTTTCGGCAGTGCTTGAGCTGCTTTATCGCTATCTGCTGATCAAGGCTTATCGGGTAGGTGATCTGGGGTTGGTTTACCCGCTGATGCGCGGGCTTTCGCCGTTGGTCGTGCTGGGGCTGACCTTGATGTTCGCGGGCGAGCAATTGAACGCCCAGCAGATCTTCGGGATTGTGATGATCCCCTGTGGCATGGTCTGCCTGCTTTGGCATGGAGGTGGCGGTGCTCGCCTGCCCTGGTCGATGTTGCCCGTAGTGGGCCTGATTGGCGTATGTATCGGTAGCTACACCTGGATCGACGGGCAAGCCATCCGGCTGGGTGCGCATCCGCTGGACTATCTGGTCTGGCTGACGTTGATCAGCGCCTGGCCGTTTCCGTTACTTGCGGTCTGCCACAAGCGCCCGGCCTTCATGTCGTTCTGGCGTGAGCAATGGCAGTTGGGGCTGTGTGTCGGGCTGTGTGTCCTGTTCAGTTATGCGTTGGTGCTGTGGGCCATGCAACTGGGCTCGGTTGCCGAGGCCGCGGCATTGCGCGAAGTCAGCGTGGTGCTGGTGGTGTTGTTTGGTATGCGTTATCTGAAAGAACCTTTTGGTCGCCCTCGGCTATTGGCTTGCGGGCTGGTGTTGTTCGGCATGTTTCTAATGAAGTTCCAGCTATAGGAAATAGGTATGACAGTTGCATTCTGGTGTGTGTTGGTCGCGATTTTTCTGCCGCTCGTGTGTTCAGCCATCGCCAAGTACGGGAATGGCAAATTCACGTCTCGACATAATCACGACCCGCGAAACTTTCTCGATCATCTTGAGGGCTTTCCCAAGCGCGCCCATGCGGCGCAGTTGAACAGCTATGAAATCACCCCGGCGTTCGCGGCGGCCGTGATCATTGCCCATATCGCGGGCAATGCGCAGTTGGTCACTATCGACGTGCTGGCTGTTCTATTCATTACCAGCCGCTTGCTCTACATCATCTTCTACCTTGCCGATCTGGCTACCATGCGTTCCATCGTCTGGCTGATCGGGTTGGGTCTTGTGGTCGGGTTGTTTGGCGCTTCCGCTTTCCCGGCTGCCTGAGTGTTTTCCAGTGGTGGCCAGGGACCTTGGTCACCACTGTCCATTTGATGTATTGAGTATTGATTTGAAAAGACTGTGTGTTGCCCTGCTGTCCTGTCTGCTATTGAGCGCCTGTGGCGGTGTCGACCCCGATTCACCCTTGGGGCAACGCAAGGCGATCTTCAAGGAAATGCTCAAGACCAGCGAGGATCTGGGCGGCATGTTGCGCGGACGCATAGCTTTCGATGGCCAGCGTTTCAGCGAGGGTGCCATCCGGCTGGACAGCCTGGCCCATGAGCCCTGGAAACATTTCCCGCAGATCAAGGAGCCTGACCAGACAAGTGCGACGGATGCGGTCTGGCAGAAACAGGCCCGCTTTCAGGAAATGGCCCGCTCGCTCGAAGCGGCGACAGGCGAACTGGTGGCTGTGTCCGGCGTCAGGCCGTTTTCAGCCAGTAACCTGACACCGGCGGTCGATAAGGTCGAGGGTGCGTGCCAGGCGTGTCATCGGGAGTTCAGGAATCATTGAGGCCAAATACCCCGTAGGATTAAATCACTTTGTGGGAGGCAGCTTGCTGGCGACTTCAGTGTACAGGCGCAGAATATCTGCCGGTTTCAAGGCCTTTTCGCCAGCAAGCTGCCTCCCACAATGTTTGTTTGTGCCTTACTGGACTTTTTCAAGCTCGGTCTGGGCGTCCTGCAATTCCTTGCGTGAGTCCGCGAGCTTTTCCTTACGCTTGTCGATTTTCTCCGGATCGCCTTTGGCCATGGCCTTGTTCAGGTCGGTCTGGCGGCGGCTCACTTCGCGCTTGGCATCCAGCACTTTCTGTTCCCGTTGCTTGAGCAGTGAAGTCTCGGTGCAGTTGGCGTTGACTTCGCTCAGGGCTTTTTCCAGGCCCGCCTGCTCACGTTTGTTGCCTTCGGCCTTGGCTTCTTGAATCCTGTTATTGATCTCCTGACTCTTAACCAGGCACTCCGACACGGGCGGGGCTTGTTCGGCAGCCATTAAGGGCGACGCTGACAGCGTAAAGCTGCCGATCAGAATCAGGGTGGAAAGAAACTTCATGTGAACTCCTTGAAAAACCATAACGTCCGGGCACGCGGGCGATGAAAAAAACGATATTAAAAGCCTGCGATACCTTGCTCCCGTAGCTGCTCGCGCAATGCCTGCACCTGCGGGTCCTGAAAAAACTCCCAGAGTCTTTTTGCCCTTCCTGGGCCTATACCCGGTTCGTTTTGCCATTGCTCGATACTTCGTGCAGCCAGTTCGTGCCATTCCATGCCCGGATTTATCCCGCCTGCCGGGGGTAGGCCGATAGCGACAAGCCAGGTCTGGAACGATCTTTCACGAGCAATTTGCAAGCTATCGAACAGTTTAGTGCCGCTGCGTTCTGCAAAACCCGGAATTTTAGCAAGCTGCCCACGATTCAGGGTCATCCAATCGAGCAAACCGTTGATTTCTCCGGCCTCGATCAGCTTGTCCCAGCTTCCCGGGCCCACTCCAGGCAGTGCCAGCCCCTTCTTGCTGCTGAGCCAGCCCAGCCTGGCCCGGAACTGACTTTCACATCCCGGCGTTGGCTGCCAGCAACTCAGACCATGAAAATCGCTTTGTTGCGGAACCGTCAGTTCAATTCGTTCGATATTTCGTGAAACTACCTTGTCCAGGCGCGGGATGGTAAGGCCCGCCAGGCTCAGGGAAACCTGATCGCCAGGGCGGATATCCAGTGCTTGCCAGCGTTGCAGGGAACCGACGCTGAGCTTGCTGATTGTCCGGTCATCCAGACGCACGGGGTTGAGATCCAGCACGGGCGTGATTCTGCCGCTGCGTCCAATATTGAAGTTGACCTTGCGCACTTCGGCCAGCACCTGAGCGTAAGGGTATTTCCAGGCAGCGATCCAGTACGGTGCCCTGGCTTGCCAGCGCTGCGCAGGTGGCCGTTCGCCGTGACGCATGATGACGCCATCAGTGGCGAAGGGCAGGGCCGTGCGATACCAGTGGTTGCGCCAGTCACTGGCCTGGGTGAAGTTTTCCAGCGGCTGGGTATAGATGGCGCTGTCGCTGAAGCCCATGGCTTTCAGGCCGGCGATCCGCTCCTTCATGTCTGCCGGGCCGGCTGGCCAGTCCCAGACGAATAACCCGATACTGGCCGCTTCTTTGTCGCTCATGTCTTGTCGAGCCATCAGCCCCGCGACCTTGCTGCGAGCATTGATGCTGCCCGAAGTGGCCTGAACATGGCCTGACAGACGCCAGTACAGCTCGCCCTGCAGAACCAGCGTTTCCGGCTGGGGAAGTTGCTTGGGAATGGCAGAGATCCCTTGTGCATGGCGTGTCCAGTCCTGGCCCTTGAGGCCGTCACCGCGACTGATTGCCTTGCTGAGCCTGCCGTTTTCATACACCAGCGATACCGCTACCCCATCGACCTTGGGCTGTATCCACAAGCCTTTTCGGTCTTTCAACCACTCCTGCACCGCTCGCTCGTCTGCCAGTTTGTTCACGCCGGTATGCGGGATAGGGTGAGTAAGCGGGCCTCGGGCGGTTTTCAGCGGGTTGTCAGTGGAGGGTCTGGTCGAGGAGAAACAGGACTGTAGAAAGCTCAGGCGCTGGCGTGACTGGTCATAAAGTTCGTCCTCTATCAGCGAGACGCCCTGGCGGTGATAGCTATCGTCCCATTGGCTAACCTGATGTTGCAGGGCCAGAATCTCGTTGCTGGCCTTTGCCGGTGACCAGTCAGGGCATGGGTTGGCAAAGGCTGCCGACACACTGAAAAACAGGGTTGCGCAGCTCAATAAACGTACAGCGTTCAACATCGAAGCGTCCTTGCCTTGAGGGAGTGGCCTTGAGGCTAGTCACTGTTCGTTGTTGCGGCGGACAAGGTGGTTACAGGTTTTTTCGGCAGGTACAGATGTCTGTGATTTACGTGGATGGCTGTGTCTTTAGTCTTTATTGCAGGCGTGCAGAATAGGCATTCAGTCCAGCTCTTGATCGGGTGCTCAATGGATATATCAACTCTCGCCGTTTTCATTCCTGCCTGTTTTGCTCTCAACATGGCGCCCGGCCCGAACAATCTGCTGTCGATCAGTAACGCAACGCGCTATGGCTTTGTCAGGTCATGTGTCGGTGGCGCGGGTCGATTGCTGGCTTTCGTGATCATGATCTCGCTGGCCGCAGTGGGCCTGGCGGCGGTACTGCATACGTCCGAATGGCTGTTTCATGTGATCAAGATTTTCGGCGCAGCCTATCTGTTTTACCTGGCAGTGCAGTTGTGGCGAGCCAATCCTCAGGATCAGGGCGATATGAGCGGTGCTTCTGCAAGCATGTGGAGCCTGGCGCGTCAGGAGTTTCTGGTAGCCATCGGCAACCCGAAGGCGATTCTCCTGTTCACGGCCTTCCTGCCGCAGTTCATCGATGACACCAACCACGTTACCAGCCAGTTCGCGGTACTGGGCGGGCTGTTCATTGTGTTGGAGTGTGTCGCTATCTGTCTTTACGGCTACATGGGCGTGCATGCCCGTCGTCTGTTTGCACGACCCAGCGGCAAGCGCTTGTTCAATCGCGCTTGCGCCGGGTTGCTTGCGGGAGCAGCTTCGGTGTTATTGGTGTCGCGGCGGGCTTGAGGCCCGGTTATTTCTCATTGGTTGTATCTTGCCCGCCGAAGATGTTTGCACGGCTTTTTGAGCTGCTGCCATCACTGTTTCGGGTGTCTTGTCCGCCGAAGATGTTTGAGCGGCTGTTTGAACTTCTGCCGTCGCTGTATTGTGTGTCTTGTCCGCCAAAGATGTTGGCGCGGCTGTTTGAACGGGTGCCATCATTGTATTGAGTGTCTTGCCCGCCGAAGATGTTTGAACGGCTATTTGAACGTCTGCCGTCGCTGTATTGTGTATCTTGCCCACCGAAGATATTTGACCTGCTGGTTGAGGTTGTTCCATTGTCATAACGGCAGTCATAACCACCAAAGATATTGGCTCTGCAATTATCGGCAAAAGCCTGATAGAACGGTGAAACAATCAGAATGGAGCCCAGCAGGATAGCCTTGAGTTTCATGATGTTCCTTACAATAAGTGCAGGAATAACTGGCAAAGTAATCAGCCTCACTCGACTCTGCGAGAGTGATTGATTTGTTGGGGGCGGGGAAACCATTAATGGCTTAGTGTGCGGGACACCTCGTTAAGGCCGGGTCATTAAAGCGGACTTTTGATTTTAAACTGTTGCGAATGTGGCATTCCGCTATTATCTATACAGACTGGACATTTCAAACTAAGTTTCGGCTGTAAGAAAAAATACCGGCAGGCTCGACCGAGGTCACCGGCGGATTCAAGGCTTTCGCAATTGGCAGAAACAACAAAGCCCCGAACGATCAGGTCGTCCGGGGCTTTGTGTTGAAGCGTTAAAGCGTATTATAGACCGGCAGCAGCGCGCAGGGCGTCGGCGCGGTCGGTTTTTTCCCAGGTGAACGTGGTGAAGGTGTCGTCACCCACGGTCTTGGTTTGCGGCGTGCGACCGAAGTGGCCGTAGGCAGCGGTTTCCTGGTACATCGGGTGCAGCAGGTCGAGCATCGTGGTGATTGCGTATGGACGCAGGTCGAAGATGTCACGAACCAGCTTGATGATCTTGTCATCGCTGATCTTGCCGGTGCCGAAGGTGTTCAGCGAGATCGAAGTCGG
Source organism: Pseudomonas serbiensis (assembly GCF_030580745.1). Taxonomy (NCBI): domain Bacteria; kingdom Pseudomonadati; phylum Pseudomonadota; class Gammaproteobacteria; order Pseudomonadales; family Pseudomonadaceae; genus Pseudomonas; species Pseudomonas serbiensis. Next base: position 80,109 of record NZ_JAUQOO010000007.1, on the reverse strand, counting down.
TTGAGCGACGCCGATAGCGTAGGAAACCTGAATCTCGCAGCGCTCGGCCAGGCCGGCAGCAACGATGTTCTTGGCAACGTAGCGGCCAGCGTAGGCAGCGGAACGGTCAACCTTGGATGGATCTTTACCGGAGAACGCGCCGCCGCCGTGGCGAGCCATGCCGCCGTAGCTGTCGACGATGATCTTGCGACCGGTCAGGCCGCAGTCACCCACCGGGCCGCCAATGATGAACTGGCCAGTCGGGTTGATGTGGAACTGAGTGTCCTTGTGCAGCAGCTCGGCTGGCAGCACGTGCTTGACGATCAGTTCCATCACGCCTTCGCGCAGATCGTTGTAGGAGACTTCCGGGTTGTGCTGGGTCGACAGAACGACTGCGTCGATGCCCACGACCTTGCCGTTTTCATAGCTGCAAGTCACCTGGGACTTGGCATCCGGGCGCAGCCATGGCAGCAGGCCGGATTTGCGGGCTTCAGCCTGACGCTTCACCAACTGGTGCGAGAACGCGATTGGCGCAGGCATCAGTTCAGTTGTTTCGTTGCTGGCGTAGCCGAACATCAGGCCCTGGTCGCCGGCGCCCTGATCTTCAGGCTTGGCACGGTCCACACCCTGGTTGATGTCAGGAGACTGCTTGCCGATGATGTTCATCACGCCGCAGGTGGCGCCGTCGAAACCGACGTCGGAGCTGGTGTAGCCAATGTCGCTGATCACGTCACGAACGATCTGCTCCAGGTCAACCCAGGCAGTGGTGGTAACTTCGCCGGCCACGATTGCAACGCCAGTCTTGACCAGTGTTTCCACTGCTACGCGAGCGTGTTTGTCCTGGGCAATGATAGCGTCCAGTACTGCGTCGGAAATCTGGTCGGCGATCTTGTCTGGATGTCCTTCGGACACGGACTCGGAGGTGAAAAGTGAGTATTCGCTCATCTCTACGGGTTTCCTGAATTTTACCGATGGTGAGTGTTGCCAGCCGGTCGCTGAAAATGGCGAACCTGGATCTGGAAACCATTACGTAAGCCTACATACAGGCTTTCCCCGGGAACTAGCCCCGCAGCGATGGCCCAACGGGCCAGATCATCCTGTTCGAAACCTAACCAAAGATCGCCACAGGCCTCCCTGGCCCAGCTTTGGTCATGACTACACAACTCTGTTACCAGCAGGCTACCGCCGGGTTGCAATCGATCGGCCAGTTGCCTCAAGGCTTCGGCCGGTGCTGCCAAATGGTGAAGCACCATGTTCAGAACGACACAGTCGGCGCTCACTTTAGTGCCCGTGAGGGCGTCGGCTAGTACCAGCTCGACATTGTCCAGCTTCTCGCGCTCGCAGACATCGCGGGCCAGCTCCAGCATCGCCGGGCTGTTGTCCATGGCGGTGACATGGGCGAAGCGCCTGGCCAGTTCCGGTAGAAAGCCGCCGTCGCCGGGGCCGACTTCCAGTGCTGTTGCCTGGGCGGTGAAGCTCAGTTTGTCCAGCAGGCTCAGCAGGCTGTCACGGTATTGGCCAAGGCCGGCGATCAAATCCTGCTGGGCGCGAAACTTTTCTGCAGTACGGGCAAAGAAATCCTGACTGGCCTGGGCGCGCTGACGATGCACAAGGTCGATGCGCAGGCTGACTTCCTGCGGCAGGGTCAGGGCATCCACCTCGTCGAGCAGGGCAGCGTGCAGCCTGCCGCCGGTCAGTTCGGTATGGGGCAGGGCGCGGCGGTAAAAAATTGCGTTGCCTTCCCGGCGCGTTGCCACCAGAGCGGCCTGTGCCAGCACTTTCAAGTGGTGACTCATGCCTGACTGACCGATGGCAAATATCTGCGCCAGCTCCAGTACGCCGAACGAATCGTTGGCCAGGGCGCGCAATACATTCAGCCGTAGAGGGTCGCCGCCGGCCTTGCACAAGGCAGAGAGGTCGTCGCAGTCGTCATGGCTAATTGCAGGTACGCATAGGTTCATAAGGTCGCAGTCTAGTTAGCGACCGGTCCGGCTGCAATAGCAATATCAAAAAGTTTTGATATTGGTTGGTGGAGCATCTGTCCGTGATGTCCATCACGTTATTGGCGCAGCCAGACTGTATCAATGAGGGTAAATAAGGCGACAAGGCAGGAAAAACACCTGCCAACGACTATCTTTCATTGCTCCCAGGCAGTGCCTGAGAGAAAATGGTCGCCTTTTTTCCGATCCCATTCCTTCATTCTCCAGGAGATCAGCGATGCCAAGCCGTCGTGAGCGTGCCAACGCCATTCGTGCCCTCAGCATGGATGCCGTGCAAAAAGCCAACAGCGGCCACCCCGGTGCCCCCATGGGCATGGCGGATATCGCCGAAGTTCTGTGGCGCGATTATCTGAAGCACAACCCGGCCAACCCAGCGTTCGCCGACCGTGACCGCTTCATTCTGTCCAACGGCCACGGTTCGATGTTGATTTACTCGTTGCTGCATCTGACCGGCTACGATCTGTCCATCGACGACCTGAAGAACTTCCGTCAACTGCACAGCCGCACGCCGGGTCACCCGGAATACGGCTACACCCCGGGCGTCGAAACCACCACTGGCCCGCTGGGGCAGGGTTTTGCCAACGCCGTCGGCTTTGCCGTTGCCGAAAAGACTCTGGCAGCACAGTTCAACCGTCCAGGCCACACCATCGTCGACCACAACACCTACGTGTTCATGGGCGATGGCTGCATGATGGAAGGTATTTCCCACGAAGTTGCTTCCCTGGCCGGTACTCTGGGCCTGGGCAAGCTGATTGCCTTCTACGATGACAACGGCATCTCCATCGACGGCGAAGTCGAAGGCTGGTTCACCGACGATACGCCGAAGCGCTTCGAGTCCTACGGCTGGCAGGTCATCCGCAATGTCGACGGTCATGATGCCGACGAAATCAAGACCGCCATCGACACCGCCCGCAAGAGCGAGCAGCCGACCCTGATCTGCTGCAAGACCACCATCGGTTTCGGTTCACCTAACAAGCAAGGCAAGGAAGAGTCCCACGGCGCTCCACTGGGCGCTGATGAAATCGCTCTGACCCGCGCTGCGCTGAAATGGAACCATGGTCCTTTCGAGATCCCGGCTGATATCTATGCCCAATGGGATGCCAAGGAAAAAGGCCTGGCTGCCGAAGCTGACTGGGATCAGCGTTTTGCTGCCTACTCCGCTGCTTTCCCTGAGCTGGCCAACGAGTTCATCCGTCGCATGAGCGGTGAGCTGCCTGCCGACTTCGCTGCAAAATCGGCTGCTTATGTTGCTGAAGTCAACGCCAAGGGCGAAACCATCGCCAGCCGTAAAGCCAGCCAGAACGCTCTGGGTGCTTTCGGCCCGCTGCTGCCTGAGATCCTGGGCGGTTCGGCTGACCTGGCCGGCTCCAACCTGACCATCTGGAAAGGCTGCAAGAGCATCACCGGCGAAGACGCCAACGGCAACTACCTGCATTACGGTGTGCGTGAGTTCGGTCAGGCGGCAATGATGAACGGTATCGCCCTGCACGGCGGTTTCGTCCCTTACGGCGCGACCTTCCTGATCTTCATGGAATACGCCCGTAACGCTGTGCGCATGGCCGCTCTGATGAAGAAGCGCGTGATCCATGTGTTTACCCACGACTCCATCGGTCTGGGCGAAGACGGCCCGACTCACCAGCCGGTCGAGCAATTGACCAGCCTGCGTACCACGCCGAACCTGGACACCTGGCGTCCGGCGGATGCCGTGGAATCGGCTGTGGCCTGGAAATACGCCATCGAGCGCAATGACGGCCCGTCGGCGCTGATCTTCTCGCGTCAGAACCTGCCTCACCAGGCGCGTGACGAAGCTCAACTGGCGGACATCGCCCGTGGTGGCTACGTACTGCGCGACTGCGCGGGCGAGCCTGAGCTGATCCTGATCGCTACCGGTTCGGAAATCGGTCTGGCCGTGCAGGCGTTCGACGCCCTGAGCGCTCAAGGCCGTAAGGTGCGCGTGGTTTCCATGCCTTGCACCAGCGTCTTTGAAGCTCAGGACCCAGGCTACAAGCAAGCCGTTCTGCCATTGCAGGTCAGCGCTCGTATTGCTATCGAAGCTGCCCACGCTGACTACTGGTACAAGTACGTCGGTCTGGAAGGCCGCGTGATCGGCATGACCACTTTCGGTGAGTCCGCACCAGCACCTGCGTTGTTCGAGGAGTTCGGCTTCACTCTGGAGAACATCCTGAGCACGGCTGAAGAGTTGTTGGAAGACTGAGAAAGGTCGCAATAATCTTGTAGGAGCGGATTCATCCGCGAAGAGGCCAGCCCAGCCAATACTTTTGTATCGTCTGGCAGAGTGTTTTCGCGGACAAGTCCGCTCCTACAGGTTTATGCGCAGTACGATTTGTCTTGCGAGCACCACCATGTCCCAAAACCGCCCTTACAAAGTTGCTCTGAACGGCTACGGCCGGATCGGTCGTTGTGTCTTGCGCGCGCTCTGTGAGCGAGGTGCCCGGGCAGGTTTTGAAGTGGTCGCGATCAATGATCTGGCCGATATGGCCAGCCTCGAATATCTCACCCGTTTCGACTCCACTCATGGCCGTTTCCCCGGCGATGTGCGGGTCGACGGGGAATACCTGCACATCAACGACCACCGGATCAGGGTTCTGCGCAGCGCAACGCCGGAAGGTATCGACTGGGCGGCGTTGGGTGCGGATCTGGTGCTTGAATGTTCGGGCGTCTACAACACCCGCGAAGATGGCCAGCGCTTTCTCGATGCGGGTGCGTCGCGGGTGCTGTTTTCGCAACCGATGGCCAGCGAGTCCGATGTGGATGCCACCATCGTGTTCGGTATCAATCAGCAGAAACTGACCGGCACCGAGCGACTGGTTTCCAACGCATCCTGCACCACCAACTGCAGCGTGCCGTTGTTGCGTCTGCTGGATGATGCGCTGGGCCTTGAATACATTTCGATCACCACCATCCACTCGGCAATGAACGATCAGCCGGTGATCGATGCTTATCACCACGAGGATTTGCGCCGTACGCGCTCGGCTTTTCAGTCGATAATTCCGGTGTCCACTGGTCTGGCACGCGGAATTGAGCGGCTCCTGCCGGAACTTGCGGGCCGAATTCAGGCCAAAGCAGTTCGCGTACCGACGGTCAACGTCTCGTGCCTGGATATCACGCTGCAAACGGCACGTGATACCGATGCTGTGGAAATCAACCGTATCTTGCGTGAGGCCGCCACCAGCGGCCCGCTCAAAGGCCTGCTGGCATACACCGAGTTGCCGCATGCCAGTTGTGATTTCAACCATGACCCTCATTCGGCCATTGTCGATGCGAGTCAGACCCGAGTTTCCGGCCCCCGGCTGGTAAACCTGCTGGCCTGGTTCGATAACGAGTGGGGTTTTGCCAACCGGATGCTCGACGTTGCGGACCATTTCTTGCGCGTCGCTGATCAACAACAGTAAAAAACAGGAACGCCTCATGACCGTGTTGAAGATGACCGACCTCGATCTGCAAGGTAAGCGTGTGCTGATTCGCGAAGACCTCAACGTCCCGATCAAGGACGGCGTTGTCAGTAGCGATGCCCGAATCCTTGCTTCGCTGCCGACCATCAAGCTGGCGCTGGAAAAGGGTGCTGCCGTACTGGTCTGCTCGCACCTGGGTCGTCCGACCGAAGGAGAGTTCTCGGCCGAGAACAGCCTCAAGCCGGTTGCCGACTACCTGAGCAAGGCGCTGGGCCGTGAAGTCCCGCTGGTTGCCGACTATCTTGATGGCGTCGACGTCAAGGCTGGCGATGTCGTGCTGTTCGAGAACGTGCGCTTCAACAAGGGCGAGAAAAAGAACGCTGACGAGCTGGCGCAGAAGTATGCCGCTCTGTGCGACGTATTCGTGATGGACGCTTTCGGCACTGCACACCGCGCCGAAGGCTCGACCCACGGCGTTGCCAAATTTGCCAAGGTCGCTGCGGCAGGACCTCTGCTGGCGGCCGAGCTGGAAGCATTGGGCAAGGCCCTGGGTGCTCCGGCCAAGCCAATGGCTGCCATCGTTGCCGGCTCCAAGGTTTCCACCAAGCTGGATGTACTCAACAGCCTGAGCGCAATCTGCGACCAGTTGATCGTCGGCGGCGGTATCGCCAACACCTTCCTGGCAGCAGCCGGTCACAAGGTCGGCAAGTCGCTGTATGAGCCGGACCTGCTGGACACCGCCCGTGCCATCGCCGCCAAGGTCAGCGTGCCACTGCCGGTGGACGTCGTTGTTGCCAAGGAGTTCGCTGAAAGCGCTGCAGCAACCGTCAAACTCATCGCTGACGTTGCCGATGACGACATGATTCTCGACATCGGTCCGCAGACTGCTGCCCAGTTTGCCCAATTGCTGAAATCTTCCGGGACTATCCTGTGGAACGGTCCGGTCGGCGTGTTCGAGTTCGATCAGTTCGGCGAAGGGACCAAGACACTGGCCAAGGCCATTGCCGAAAGCGTAGCGTTCTCCATCGCTGGTGGCGGCGATACGCTGGCGGCCATCGACAAGTACGGCGTTGCACAGCAGATTTCCTACATTTCTACCGGTGGTGGCGCGTTCCTCGAATTCGTCGAGGGCAAGGTCCTGCCAGCCGTTGAAGTGCTTGAGCAGCGTGCAAAGGCCTGATTTTCCGGTTCAGGAAAGGGAGTAGTTCATGGTCAGGACGTTACCGCTGTTGCTTATCGCAGGTGTGCTGGCCGGTTGTGCGAGCAAGCCTGAGATAAACGATTCGGAACCTGAGCCTCAGGCGCAGTTGCTTCAATTGAGTTGCTATCAGGCCGGTTGGCAGGCTGAAACCGTGCCAGTGATCTACAAGCGTGGCGGTCAGGAAGTATGGGACCGTTACGAGTTCATGCCGCGCACGGGAGATGTGGGCTGTCTCTGAGTCAGGTTGAAAGCTCGCTGGCAACATCTGCGAGCTTTGGCGGTCATTAAAAGGTGGGATCTTTTTCGAGAAGGAGTTTCGCCATGAAAATCGCCACCCTGGCTCTTGTGAGTTGCATTGTATTGGCAGGTTGCAGCAGTCCGGGCTCTAAAGCCCGTACCTGTGAAATATTCAGCCCGGCCTCCGTGAGTGTTCCGACGACCGAAAACAGTCAGCGGGTCGAGGCACATGTAACGGGTGAACCGGCCAGTGACCGTAATCAGGAACAGAACTGCCCCTGAAGTACAGAAGCGAGCGGCACATGCCGGGCTTTCCGGGGCAGGCCAGGAGACGTGATGAAAGGCTTGATTGCCCTTGCGGCATTTGCAGTGCTTGGCGGTTGTGCGACCACCAAGGCGCCGCAATCCAGTGATTCCTGGAACCATTGGGTGTGTGACAGCAAGGCCGAAGTTCATTGGCGCTTTGCCGATTCGGCCAAAAAGGAAGTGGATGTACGCCTGAACCAGAGCGATCAGGTTTTCAGGCTCAAGGCCGAACCTGGTGCTGCCAGCGGGACGCTCTACAGTAACAATGTGTTGGCGTTTGCCAACAAAGGTAGCGAAGGCCTGATTTATTGGGACGCCACCAACGATTTGATCGGACGCGGCTGCAAGGCCAGATAAGTCGTAGCCGATGTTCCACCACCGCATGGCCCTGTGGCCAATGCGTATAACTTGAATAGCAGTCGCCACTACGGCAGGCTTGCACGATTAACGACCCGACCGGGAGAGATACAGACAATGGCACTTATCAGCATGCGCCAGATGTTGGACCACGCAGCCGAATTCGGTTACGGCGTTCCAGCTTTCAACGTAAACAACCTGGAACAAATGCGCGCCATTATGGAAGCGGCCGACAAGACCGACTCCCCGGTGATCGTTCAGGCTTCGGCCGGCGCCCGCAAATACGCCGGTGCCCCGTTCCTGCGTCACCTGATCCTTGCGGCAGTCGAAGAGTTCCCGCACATCCCGGTGGTCATGCACCAGGATCACGGCACCAGCCCGGACATCTGCCAGCGATCGATCCAGTTAGGCTTCAGCTCGGTCATGATGGACGGCTCCCTGGCTGAAGACGGCAAAACGCCTGCCAGCTACGAATACAACGTTGACGTAACCCGTCGCGTAGTGGCTTTTGCTCACGCCTGTGGCGTTTCCGTGGAAGGCGAGCTGGGCGTTCTGGGTTCTCTGGAAACCGGTATGGCCGGTGAAGAAGACGGCGTTGGCGCAGAAGGCATCCTGGATCACAGCCAGATGCTGACCGACCCGGAAGAAGCCGCTGACTTCGTCAAGAAGACCCAGGTCGATGCCCTGGCAATCGCCATCGGCACCAGCCACGGCGCTTACAAGTTCACCAAGCCGCCTACCGGCGACATCCTGGCGATCGAGCGCATCAAAGAAATCCACAAGCGTATTCCCAATACCCACCTGGTGATGCACGGTTCTTCGTCCGTTCCTCAGGAATGGCTGAAGATCATCAACGAGTACGGCGGCGACATCAAAGAAACCTACGGCGTGCCGGTCGAAGAAATCGTTGAAGGCATCAAGTACGGCGTGCGCAAGGTCAACATCGACACCGACCTGCGTCTGGCCTCCACTGGTGCCATCCGTGAATTCATGGCCAAGAACCGCAGCGAGTTCGACCCTCGCAAATACCTGGCCAAGACCGTCGTCGCGATGCGTGACGTCTGTATCGCCCGTTACGAAGCCTTCGGCACCGCTGGCAACGCCTCGAAGATCAAGCCGATCTCCCTGGATCGCATGTTCGAGCGCTATGCCAAAGGCGAGCTGGATGCCAAGATCAACTGAGTGTTGATCCGGTAATGAAAAACCCGCAGAGATGCGGGTTTTTTGTTAGCGGCGTTTCAACTGTGAAGTCGCGGCCAAGGCCCCTCCCACAGGTTTCGTGGGAGGGGCCTTGGCCGCGACGGCAGTCTGAAGTGCGCCCCAAAAGGAGGGACCCATCCGCGGAGGCTATCTCACAAAAATTTTTACCTGCCCGACGCATATATCTCGACTGCCATAGCTCGGCATCGTTTTTGAGCAGGGCTCGCTTTTTAATCCTGATGCTTGGAGGTGATCACTGCGTACCCAAATAGCAGGGTAGGTCGCCGGTGGTCGGTGCGTTACCTGGGTTGCTCAAAGCCAACACCTCATTTTTCAGGAATGCCTCAACTTCTCCTTCCCAAGGCGTTTTCGAAAAGGAGTACTGGATCAACTTGGCAGAAGCCCATAGCGGGTTGTTTTTTTTCAGCTTTCCGTTTTCCAGCCACTTGGGATTGATATCGGCGTGGGCATGGTCGTCGCTGGATTGGTAGACGTAGTTGCGGAACGAGATGATTGCGCCTTTCTCCCGGGCCAGTGGGTTACAACTCCCTTTCCGTTCCGAGTGTGCGTCCGAGTACGAGTCCTGGATCATATGCAGCAGCGAGCCGAGAGCCATGTGCTTGACGCTGACGGCCTCAGACTGGCTCTTGTAGCTATGCTGCACTCTGGGATTCCCGGATGCGACGTAAGTACCAAACTTTCCTGGCCTGAATGAACGTTTCCATTCACCTCCGGGAATGGGGTCGAACAGTGCCCCTACTGTCCAGCCTGGTTTCCCGAGATAGCTAGCGATATCCGAGAAGGCAGTGATGGCCGGGCCGTCGATGGGCTCTTTGGCCAAGTTGTTGGAAGATATCGAGAGGGTGTAGGTGAACTTGGCCCAGGCCAGCATTTTTGCCTGGGTATCGAGTGCCGTTTCCTGTTGTGATGAGGCCATCGAATGAATGAACTGGAAATCGCCGAAATGGCTTCTGTACAGCATCATCGGGTTGGCAGTGACGGTGATTGCACGACATGAAGGGAGTGCGCTGTTTTCCTTGCATTGCGCCTGTTGTTGGGCGTCCTTGAATAGTGCGTACCATTGATAAGCCCGGGTCACGTTCTGACGCAGCAATGAATCAGGGTCGTCGTTCCATTGGCTACCTAGGACAAGATCTCTGAGTACGCCTCTTTGTTTGAGTGTCTCCGCGGAGGTCTTGGCCCTTCCTCCCTCGGTGTTCTCGGGATCCAGATAGTAGTCATAGGCCAGGAGGGTGATGGTTTCATGCACCGGATACTTCAAGCCCTCGGTCAGTTTGGTTACCGAGCAGAAAGCGGACTGCCCCCAGCATTCCACATCTATAGGGTTCATGTCGTAGGCTGTGGCTGGTTGCGTTGCTGTGAACAGGCTCAATGCCAACGGTATGCATGCGTATGAAAGTGCGGAACGGCTAGAGCGCAAGGGCCGGTCGGATCGCATGGATAGTTCCTTCTAATCGTGTGCTGTCGGCGATGTATAGCTCATGCAGTGGCATATCGCCATTTCGGTGGGTTTTCAGTGATCAGAAAAATATGAAATGAGCCATAGAGACGAGAGGGGCATTTTGTCTGAGGGAGTTGGCGCTCGGGCGAGTGGCCGCAGATTTCAGGCCCCTCGCGAGCGCATCACCGTCCGGTTGGCGCCTATTTCATGAGCATTGCACACGCCGTCTTGTAAGCCTCATGCTGATACTTGTTCAACGTATCGTGCAGGGCGAAGTCGTGTTTCTTGTTCTGGGCGTTGATGGTCTGGGGGGATACGAGGATCACGTCGCAATCGGCCAGAAGCTGGAAGACGGTTTCGATCTTGAAGGTGGTCGGGCCACCGGCGAATTCGCCTTTCTTGCTGCGCTTCTTTATCGCGACATGGCTGATGCCGTTGGTCCGCACGAAACTGGCGATCTGCGCGGCGAAGGCTTTGACGTTGGCGGCCTCGTCGTCATCCTCCAGCGCGATCTTTCGGGTTGCCAGCGGCAAATGCGAGATGCCGCCGTTCTGACGGGTGGCCAGGGCGAAGATGGCTTCACTGCCTTTGATTTCTACACCACAAATAATCATGGGAATGCCTGGTGCCTTCGGTTCATATAAAGGAACAGGTTATCTCATCGCTGGCGTTATTCCTGCGCAATTGATTCCAGATATTCCGAGCGCTCGTCGCTCATGCGGGCAATGCAGTCGTTTTCGTTGATGTTGTAAGCCTTGCTGCCAGCGGCTGACGGGAAGACTTCGACCGCGCAATCGGCGTCGCGCAGCTTTTCCCAGGCTTGCTGGGCAGTCTTGAGTTTGCTGGTGAAGTCGTTGTATTGCGACTTGTTGGCGACAAATTGCGACTGGACGCGATTGAGGAGGTTCTGAAAGTTTTCCTTGAGCAGCTCTTCTGCGGTGTGCCGGCTGTAGACCGAGCATTCCAGCGTCTGGTTATCGTTGTCGACGCCATCACACGGCGTGCTGTCCGGGTCTTGAGCGGCTTGTGCGCCCGTCACGGCTGTCGCCATAAGGGCCAAGGTCAGGAAAATCGTTTTCATCTAGTGGCTCCGATCCATTGATGCAGTGAATTCTGGCCTAAGCGCGAGGCAAAGAACAGGTTTACGACGCAGGCTGGCAGCGTCCGATTGCCCTTTGTCGCTTCTTGACGCTTTCGGCAAACCCCCTGTCGTTTTTGCACCCGGCTCGCCTGACCCTCCGGCATATGCTGACCCCAATAGCGCCGACAGCCGATTCGGCGCGCAAGCACCTAAAAGGGGACAGCCTGATGAGCCCAGCCGAACTGCACGCCGACAGCATCGTTATTGACGGGCTGATTATTGCCAAATGGAATCGCGAGCTGTTTGAAGACATGCGCAAGGGCGGCCTGACCATGGCCAACTGCACAGTATCGGTGTGGGAGGGTTTCCAGGCCACGATCAACAGCATCTGCACCAGCCAGAAGCTGATGCGCGAAAACAGCGATCTGGTGATGCCGGTCCATACCACCGCCGACATCCGCAAGGCCAAGGAGCTGGGCAAGACCGGCATTCTGTTCGGCTTCCAGAATGCCCATGCCTACGAAGACCAGATCGGCTACGTCGAGATCTTCAAGAAGTTGGGCGTTGGCATCGTGCAGATGTGCTACAACACCCAGAATCTGGTGGGCACCGGCTGCTACGAGCGCGACGGTGGCCTGTCGGGTTTCGGTCGTGAGATCGTCGCTGAAATGAACCGTGTCGGCGTCATGTGCGACCTGTCTCACGTGGGCTCCAAGACTTCCGAAGAAGTCATCCTCGAATCGAAAAAACCGGTCTGCTATTCCCACTGTCTGCCGTCCGGGCTCAAGGAACATCCCCGCAACAAGTCCGATGCAGAACTGAAGTTCATCGCCGATCACGGCGGCTTTGTCGGTGTGACCATGTTTGCGCCGTTCCTGGCCAAGGGCATCGAGTCGACCATCGACGACTACGCCGAAGCCATCGAGTACACCATGAACATCGTCGGTGAAGACGCCATCGGTATTGGTACCGACTTCACCCAGGGTCATGGCCAGGACTTCTTTGAGTACCTGACTCACGACAAGGGCTATGCCCGTCGGCTGACCAACTTCGGAAAGATCATCAACCCGCTGGGCATCCGCACCGTAGGCGAATTCCCGAACCTGACCGAAACCCTGCTCAAGCGCGGCCATAGCGAGCGTGTCGTGCGCAAGATCATGGGTGAGAACTGGGTCAACGTCCTCCGAGACGTCTGGGGCGAATAACCGCCACCCACACCTTATTGAATTGATAACCCCGCTGCCCTGTGCGCAGTGGGCGTAACCCGAATTTCTGGAGTTTGACCCCATGGCTAAAATCGCCCCGCAACTGCCTATCGAAGTCGACAGCGAAACCGGCGTCTGGACCTCCGATGCATTGCCGATGCTCTATGTGCCGCGCCATTTTTTCGTCAATAACCATATGGGTATTGAAGAGGTGCTGGGTGCCGAGGCCTACGCTGAGATTCTCTACAAGGCCGGTTACAAATCTGCCTGGCACTGGTGCGAAAAAGAGGCCGAGTGCCATGGCATTGAAGGCGTTGCGGTGTTCGAGCACTACATGAATCGCCTGTCGCAGCGTGGCTGGGGGCTGTTCAAGATTCAGGATATCGATCTGGAAAAAGGCACCGCCAGCGTGAAGCTTGAGCACTCGGCGTTCGTGTATGTCTACGGCAAGGTCGGGCGCAAGGTCGATTACATGTTCACTGGCTGGTTCGCCGGAGCAATCGATCAGATCCTGGCCGCCAGCGGCAGCTCGATCCGTACCGTTGCCGAGCAGGTTTACGGCGGTTCGCAAGAAGGTCATGACGACGGTCTGTTTGTCGTCAAACCGTTGTAAGTCGAGGATCGTGTTATGGCTTTCGAAGCGATGTTCCAGCCGATCCAGATTGGCAAACTGACGATCCGCAACCGCGTCCTGAGTACCGCTCACGCCGAGGTCTATGCCACCGATGGCGGGATGACCACCGACCGCTACGTGAAGTACTACGAAGAGAAAGCCAAGGGCGGCATCGGCCTGGCGATCTGCGGCGGTTCTTCCAGTGTGGCCATCGACAGCCCGCAAGGCTGGTGGAAGTCGGTCAACCTGGCCACTGACAAGATCATCCCGCATTTCCAGAACCTTGCCGACGCCATGCACAAGCACGGCGCCAAGATCATGATCCAGATTACCCACATGGGGCGTCGCTCCCGCTGGGACGGCGATCACTGGCCGACCCTCATGTCGCCGTCCGGCATTCGTGAGCCGGTACACCGTGCGACCTGCAAGACCATCGAGCCGGAAGAAATCTGGCGGGTGATCGGCAACTACGCCAGTGCCGCGGCACGCGCCAAGGCCGGTGGCCTGGATGGCGTCGAGTTGTCCGCCGTACACCAGCACATGATCGACCAGTTCTGGAGCCCGCGCGTCAACAAGCGTACCGATGAGTGGGGCGGCAGTTTCGAGAACCGCATGCGGTTTGGCCTGGAAGTGATCAAGGCTGTACGCAAGGAAGTGGGGCCTGATTTCTGTGTGGGCATCCGTATCTGCGGCGACGAATTCCACCCTGATGGCCTGAGCCATGAGGACATGAAGGAAATCGCCAAATACTACGACGCCACCGGCATGATCGACTTCATCGGTGTCGTAGGTTCGGGCTGCGATACCCATAACACCCTGGCCAACGTTATCCCCAACATGAGTTATCCACCGGAGCCGTTCCTGCATCTTGCGGCCGGTATCAAGGAAGTGGTCAAGGCGCCTGTACTGCACGCGCAGAACATCAAGGACCCGAATCAGGCCACCCGGATTCTGGAAGGTGGCTATGTGGATATGGTCGGCATGACCCGCGCCCATATCGCCGACCCGCACCTGATTACCAAGATCAAGATGGGGCAGGTCGACCAGATCAAGCAGTGCGTCGGTGCCAACTACTGCATCGACCGCCAGTACCAAGGGCTGGATGTACTGTGCATCCAGAACGCCGCCACGTCCCGTGAGTACATGGGCGTGCCGCACATCATCGAGAAATCCGCCGGGCCGAAGCGCAAGGTGGTGATTGTCGGTGCCGGTCCTGCGGGTATGGAAGCCGCTCGCGTGTCTGCCGAACGTGGCCATGACGTCACGCTGTTCGAGAAGAAGGAATTCATCGGCGGGCAGATCACCACGGCGTCCAAGGCACCGCAACGTGACCAGATTGCCGGGATCACCCGCTGGTTCCAGCTGGAGCTGGCGCGCCTGAAAGTCGATCTGCGTCTGGGCACCGCTGCCGATGCGGCGACCATTCTCGACCTGCGCCCGGACATCGTGGTGCTGGCGGTGGGCGGTCATCCGTTTCTGGAGCAGAACGAGCATTGGGGCGCGGCCGAAGGGCTGGTGGTCAGCAGTTGGGACGTGCTGGATGGCAAGGTCGCGCCGGGCAAGAACGTGCTGGTCTACGACACCATCTGTGAGTTCACCGGCATGTCCGTGGCCGACTTCCTGGCCGACAAGGGCTCGCAGGTCGAGATCGTCACCGATGACATCAAACCCGGCGTCGCGATTGGCGGCACCTCGTTCCCGACCTACTACCGCAGCATGTACCCCAAGGAAGTGATCATGACCGGCGACATGATGCTGGAAAAGGTCTACCGCGAAGGCGACAAGCTGGTTGCCGTGCTGGAGAACGAATACACCGGCGCCAAAGAGGAACGGGTAGTCGACCAGATCGTCGTCGAAAACGGTGTGCGTCCGGACGAAGAGCTTTATTACGGGCTCAAGGAAGGTTCGCGCAACAAAGGCCAGATCGACATCGAGGCCCTGTTCGCCATCCAGCCGCAACCTTCGCTGAGCCAACCGGGTGACGGCTATCTGCTGTTCCGCATCGGCGACTGCGTGGCCCAGCGTAATACCCATGCAGCGATCTATGACGGATTGCGGTTGTGTAAGGATTTTTGAGGAAAGCTGCAAGCCATAAGCTGTAAGCAGCAAGAGAGGGCAGCGGATCTGCTGTGCTTTTACTTGTCGCTTACGGCTTGTGGCTTGCACCTCGCCAGAGGTTATTCTGATGTTGAGCACCATTCTCCCCCTCCTGTTCTTCGCTGCCCTGGCCCTTGCGGTGCTGGGGGCTTTGCGGCGGGTCAAAATGTGGCGCAATGGTCGGGCTTCCAAGGTCGATCTGCTGGGCGGGCTGCTGGCCATGCCCAAGCGTTATATGGTCGATCTGCACCATGTCGTTGCTCGGGACAAATACATTGCCAACACCCACGTCGCTACGGCCGGTGGGGCAGTGGCGTCTATCGTGCTGGCGATTCTGGTGCATGGTTTCGGCTTGCATAACCGCTTCCTGGGTTATGCCTTGCTGCTGATGTCGGCAGTGATGTTCGTGGGGGCGGTGTTTGTCTATCGTCGCCGGCTGAATCCGCCAGCGCGTCTGTCCAAAGGGCCGTGGATGCGTCTGCCGAAAAGCCTGATGGCGTTTTCTGCCAGCTTCTTTCTGGTGACCTTGCCGGTCGCGGGCATTCTGCCCGAGAACTTCGGTGGCTGGTTGCTGGCCGTGATTCTGGGTGTGGGCGTGCTGTGGGGCGTCAGCGAGCTGTTTTTCGGCATGACCTGGGGCGGGCCGATGAAGCACGCCTTCGCCGGTGCCTTGCACCTGGCCTGGCACCGGCGTGCCGAGCGCTTTGGTGGTGGTCGTTCCACCGGCCTGAAGCCGCTGGACCTTGCTGACCCGAGCGCACCGCTGGGTGTGGAAAAGCCCAAGGATTTCACCTGGAACCAGTTGCTGGGTTTTGACGCCTGTGTGCAGTGCGGCAAATGCGAAGCGGCTTGTCCGGCGTTTGCTGCCGGGCAGCCCTTGAACCCCAAGAAGCTGATTCAGGACATGGTGGTTGGCTTGGCGGGCGGCACCGATGCCAGATTTGCAGGCAGCCCGTATCCATCCCTCGACGGCAAGGGCAAGCCCATCGGCGAACATGGCGGCAATCCGCATCAGCCTATCGTCAACGGGCTGGTGGATGCCGAGACGCTATGGTCCTGCACCACTTGTCGGGCGTGCGTGGAAGAGTGCCCGATGATGATCGAGCACGTGGATGCCATCGTCGACATGCGCCGTCACCTGACCCTGGAAAAAGGCGCGACCCCCAACAAGGGCGCCGAAGTGCTGGATAACCTGATCGCCACCGATAACCCCGGTGGGTTCGCTCCGGGCGGGCGGATGAACTGGGCGGCGGACCTGAACCTTGACCTGCTCAGCGAGAAGAAAACCACCGACGTGCTGTTCTGGGTCGGTGATGGCGCGTTCGATATGCGCAACCAGCGCACGCTGCGCGCCTTCGTCAAAGTCCTGAAAGCCGCGAAGGTCGACTTCGCCGTGCTGGGCCTTGAAGAACGCGACAGTGGCGATGTGGCCCGTCGTCTGGGCGATGAAGCGACTTTCCAGATGCTTGCCCGACGCAATATCCAGACACTGGCCCGGTACAGCTTCAAACGCATCGTTACCTGCGACCCGCACAGCTTCCATGTGCTGAAAAACGAGTACGGCGCTTTTGGTGGCGACTACCTCGTGCAGCATCACAGCACTTATATGGCTGAGCTGCTTCAGGGCGGCGCCCTCAAGCTCGGTCAACACAAAGGCTCCAGCGTGACCTATCACGATCCATGCTATCTGGGCCGTTACAACGGCGAGTACGAAGCGCCGCGTGAGGTGTTGCGCGCCCTGGGCATCGAGGTCAAGGAAATGCAGCGCTCCGGCTTCCGCTCCCGCTGCTGCGGTGGCGGTGGCGGCGCGCCCATTACCGACATTCCCGGCAAGCAGCGCATTCCCGACATGCGTATGGAAGATATCCGCGAAACCGGTGCCGAACTGGTGGCAGTAGGTTGTCCACAATGCACGGCGATGCTTGAAGGTGTGGTCGAGCCGCGTCCGTTGATCAAGGACATTGCCGAGCTTGTGGCCGATGCCTTGATTGAAGAGCCGGTGGTCAGCAAGCCAGCGCCTGCCAGGCGTGAACCTGCGGAGGTGCATTGATGAGCGACATTATCCGCCGCGACCCGCGTGCAGAATGGATTGCCCGTAACCGTCTGCATCCCTTGCATGCGGCGATGCAGCCCGTACAAACGAGCTGGATGGGGCCCAACGGTCTGGTGCGCAAGAACGTGCATGGGCTGGGTTTTATCGGCCCCAACGGCATCAAGCGCATCGACCGCAGTGGCGCACAGCAGGGCGGTACGGCCAAGCGTTCGGCAGCCGTCGAAGTCAGCCTGCCGCTGCATCAAGTACCGGAGCCGGCTTTTTACATCACGGTTGTACCCGATATGGTCGGTGGCCGCCTGAGCAGTCACGACCGTGATCTATTGGGGATGGCTCACCAACTGGCTGGCGTCGATGGCGCTGTATTGGCGGTGGTGTTTGGTGAGCACAAGGAAAGCACTTTCGATACAGCGGGTGTCGATCGCCTGTTGGTGCTTGATGGTGATGAATTCAGCGGTTATTCACCCGAGCAGCGCGTGCAAGGGCTGCGGGCTGTGGATAACCAGTTCAACCCTCGGCACTGGCTGCTGCCTGACAGCCGCAGCGGCGGCGGGGAGTTGGGGCGGCGTTTTGCTGCCAGCCTGGGCGAGCGCCCGGCGACTCGTGTCTGGCAGGTCAAGGATGAGCAATGTATCGGGCGTGCCGGAGCGGGGCGTGAAGATCTGGCCCGCCCGCTGGCCCGTCTGATTCTGGCGGCTGCCGAGTGCGCCGAACCGGTCAGTGAAACCCGACATGAAGCGCTGCCAGTGGAGTTATCCACACCTGTGGCCCGCAGTCTGGCCCGCATTGAAGATCTCGGTGCTGTCGCGGTCGATCCGGCAGTTATCCCCATGGCCGAGGCGGAGTTCATCTTCTCGGGCGGCAATGGCGTCAAGGATTGGGACCTGTTCCATCGCACAGCGGCTGCCTTGGGCGCGACCGAGGGCGCATCCAGGGTCGCTGTGGACGACGGTTTCATGAGCCGGGATCGTCAGGTCGGTGCCAGCGGCACCTGGGTCACGGCACGGGTCTATGTGGCTGTGGGTATCTCGGGCGCGATCCAGCACCTGCAAGGCATCGGCGCCTGCGACAAGGTGATTGCGATCAATCTGGATGCCGGCTGCGACATGATCAAACGTGCTGATCTGTCGGTGATCGGTGAGAGCGCAGAACTCCTCAATGCCTTGATCGACGCGGTCGAGGCTTATCGCAATGAGGCAAAACGTGATGCGGCCTGAGCAAGCGAGTTCGTCTGTGGATAATTCTTCATTGAACAAGAGCGCATTGCAGGTCATGAGCCTGGTGTCCATCGGCTCCCATCCGGCTTCGGGACGCGCCCGCCGCGCCGAGCAGGATGCCCGCGCCGTGGAACTGGGTCTGCAACTGGCTGGGGATAACTTGCAGGTGTTGCATGCGGGCAATGCCCGGGAGCCGGTATTGCGGGCCTATATGGGCATGGGGCTGGATGAGTTGCAGGTGCTGGAGCAGCCAGAAGGCGCGGATGCATTGCCTGCGCTGACCGATTACATCCGCGATTCGGCGGTACAGATTGTCCTCACCGGCAGTCAGGCGGAAACCGGTGAAGGTTCGGGCATGCTGCCGTTTCTGCTGGCGGAAAGGCTTGGTTGGCCGCTGGTGGTGGGGCTGGCTCAGGTTGAGTCGCTGGACAACGGCGTGGCCCTTGTTCTGCAAGCCTTGCCGCGAGGCCAGCGGCGACGCCTGAAGGTTCGCCTGCCGTTTCTGGCCACTGTGGATAACGCCGCGCCCAAGCCACGTCAGAGCGCGTATGGCCCGGCGCAGCGTGGAGCCTTGGGTGTGGAGGAGGTGGAAGTGGTTGTGGATGAGTTACTCACAGCTCATGCCCTGCAACCGGCCAAACCTCGCCCAAAACGCCTGAAAGTGATCAAGGCCAAGAGCGGCGCCGATCGCATGAAAGCCGCAACCGCCAAGGCCAGCGGCGGCACCGGGCAAGTCCTCAAGGGCGTCAGCCCGCAAGAGGGTGCCGCAGCGATCCTCAAGCTGCTGGTCGAAGAAGGCGTCATCCGATAAAAACCGTAGGAGCGAATTCATTCGCGAATGAATTCGCTCCTACGCGGTTATCCACCGCAGTTACACACATTCCCTGTGCGCCCACCTGTGGATAACGTGTTCGCGGGTTGCTGAACCCCATGTAAACCGTGCCTTACAGGCCTCTGGTTGAAAAATGATCAACCTAACTTGCGGTTTTTACTGACTTTTCCATGTGGATAAACAATCCACCGATCATCACACGCTCAATCAATTGCCCACAATCTCTGTTGGCCTCTCTGTGGACAAGTTGTTCGTGATCTCCTGAGAGCCATATAAAACGTGGCTTACAAGCTTTCGTATAAAAAATGATCAATTGATCGTCAATCGGCATAAAGCTCGCTTTGAAGCCTTGCTGCATCACGTCTTGAGCAGTTTTCCACAGCCCATGGCCTCCAGATCCGAAGTTGCCCCCAAAGTCTGTTGGCGCTTCTGTGGATAAGGTGTTCGTGTTCCTTTACAGCCCATTGAATACAAGGCTTTCAAAGGTTTGGTCAAAAAATGATCAGATTGTCCCGCAATTGCAACAATTACTAAGTCTCGGTTTTTTCTGGATTTTCGAGAGCCGGGAAGATGACTTTCCCACAATTGCTGTGGGTTGCTCTGTGGATAAGTTGTTCGCTGACCCCGGAAGAGGGCGGCAGAGCTGGGCTGCGAGGGAGTTGGATGTTTTTTGATCAACACCCAACTCCGCCAGGGTTACTCGTGGTTGACCGCTACGCCTTTGAGGTATGGAGCCGGTTCTGCACCGAGGTTTTCCAGAACGCGGGAGCTGTACCAATCGATGAAGTTGACCACGCCGAACTCATAGGTCTTGGAGTACGGGCCTGGCTGGTAGGCGCTGGAGTTGATACCGCGCTGGTTCTCTTCGGCCAGGCGACGGTCCTGATCGTTGGTGGCGTCCCACACCTGACGCATGCGCTCCACGTCGTAATCGACGCCTTCCACGGCATCCTTGTGGACGATCCACTTGGTCGTGACCATGGTTTCCTGAGCGCTGATCGGCCATACCGTGAAAACGATGATGTGATCGCCCATGCAGTGGTTCCAGGAGTGAGGCAGGTGCAGGATGCGCATCGAGCCCAGATCCGGGTTCTGGATACGGCCCATGAGCTTCTTGCAGCCGACCTTGCCATCCATGGTCATGGACACAGTGCCCTTGAGCAGCGGCATGCGCACTATGCGGTTGCGCAGGCCAAAGCTGGCGTGTGCGTAGGGAATCTTCTCGGCGTCCCAGGCTGCGGCGGAGGCGGCCACATGGTCCTTGAAGGTCTGATCGGCACGCGGGTCGGTGACGTCGTCCCATTCCAGCAGGGTTTTCAACAGCTCCGGGTGTGAGCCGTTGCAGTGATAGCACTCGCGGTTGTTTTCGATCACCAGCTTCCAGTTGGCCTTTTCCATCAAGGTGGTCTGTACCGCCACCTTGGTGTTTTCCATGTCGTAGGGTTCCATGTAGTGCTTGAGCGTGGCCAGGAACTCATCGATGGCGGGTGGATTCTCCGCCAGGCTGATGAAGATATAGCCGCCTGCGGTCTTGACGTTCACGGGCTTGAGGCTGAAGTTCTTCATGTCGAAGTCGTCGCCCATCTCGGTACCCGCGTACAGCAGGCGTCCGTCCAGCTCGTACGTCCACTGGTGGTAAGGGCAGACCAGCTTGGCGACCTTGCCTTTCTCGCCGGTACACAGGCGTGAGCCGCGGTGACGGCAGACATTGTGGAATGCATTTACGCTGCCGTCCGGGGCGCGCACGACGAGGATCGGGTTCTTGCCGATCTGCAACGTCAGGTAGTTGCCCTTGGCCGGGATTTCGCACGTCATCCCCGCAATCAGCCATTCTTTGTGAAAGATTTCCTGCATGTCGATTTCAAACAGTCGGTCATCACTGTAGAAAGGCTGCGGCAGCGAATAGGTGCGTTCGCGATTCTGCAGCATCTCGGCAGTGGCCTTGCGTGCTGGTTCCAGTGGGTCGCCAAGGCTCAAGGTTGCGGTGATGTCCATTTTTCAAGTTCCCTCATGACCGCATCTATGGCGGCCTGCGAATGTGGCTAATACGGTTCTTTGCAGCACTGCACGCAAGACGATTCGGGATCGCTCATGCTTGTGAATTCTTTCGTGGCTGTTCCGGAGTGTGGAGCTGGGCGCGGACTGAACCTTATCCATGGGCGACATGGCCGAATCCGTTCCCGACTAGGGAAGCCACGGTCTATGGGGGCTGGTCGCCGTAAGTACGTGAATGTCGTTGATAGGTAAATGCGCCTCCTGCGCGTTACGCAGAATCCCCATCATAAAAGGCCGACAGTCGGTCGTGGAGATCAAGTATGTCCCAGAGCTTTCTCAACCCGGTAACCACCCAGACATGGGCCAATGGCCGCCATCTTGTGCGCGTCGTCAAGGTGATCCAGGAAACCTGGGATGTGCGGACCTTCTGCTTCATGGCCGACCAGCCGATCCTGTTCTTTTTCAAGCCGGGCCAGTTCGTTACCCTGGAGCTGGAAATCGATGGCCTGCCCATCATGCGCTCATACACCATTTCCAGCTCGCCGTCGGTGCCGTACAGTTTCTCCATCACCGTCAAGCGCGTGCCGGGCGGCAAGGTTTCCAATTACCTGCACGATACGCTGCATGAAGGCCAGGAGCTGGCGGTACACGGGCCGGTCGGGTTGTTCAATGCCATCGACTTCCCGAACCCGAAGATTCTCTACCTGAGCGGTGGCGTCGGCATCACCCCGGTCATGTCCATGGCCCGCTGGTTCTACGACACCAACGCCAATGTCGACATGGTGTTCGTACACAGCGCCCGCTCACCCAAGGACATCATCTATCACCGCGAGCTGGAACACATGGCTTCGCGGATCGATAACTTCAGTCTGCACCTGATCTGTGAGAAGCACGGCCTCGGCGAGCCATGGGCCGGTTATCGCGGTTACCTGAACCAGAGAATGCTGGAGCTGATGGCGCCGGACTACAAGGATCGCGAGGTGTTCTGTTGTGGGCCGACGCCGTACATGAGTGCGGTCAAGCGCATGTTGCAGGAAAGCGGCTTCAACATGGCGCAGTACCATGAAGAGTCGTTTGGCGCGACGCCACCGGAAGTCCGCGCCGAGGCCGTGGAACATGCCGAGATCGCTGCGGATGCGCCGGATATCGATCTGGCTGACCTGCATCAGGTTGAGTTCACCGACACCGGCAAGAGTATCCGCGTCGCGCCGGGCGAAACCGTCCATGCAGCGGCTTCCAAGCTGGGCCTGATGATTCCCAAGGCCTGCGGCATGGGCATCTGCGGAACCTGCAAGGTCATGAAACTCAGTGGCGAAGTAGAGATGGAGCACAATGGCGGGATTACCGACGAGGATGTCGAAGAAGGTTACATCCTGTCGTGCTGTAGCGTGCCCAAGGGGGATGTGCGGATCGAGTATTGATTCCACAGAGGGCGCATCGAGCATGCGCCCGGTTTCTTTCCTGCTTTAGCCGTGATTCTGTTTATAGGTCGCCAGTGCTGGCAGCAATTGCTGATCGATGGCCTGACGTACCGCTGGCAATATGGTTGCACTGCCGGTCAGCAATTGTTCGACCAGACGCCGCAAGGCTGTTGCGCGTTCATCGGTCAGGCCACACACCGCTTGCGTACAGGCCTGCTCGGCTGTTGCGCCACTGGGCATCTCAAACCCCAGTGCCCTGAGCTGGCTCAGCAAGTCTTCTTGATCAATCAAATCCGCATGCATCATGACGAGTGTTCCTTTGATCGGGTAAGGCCTCGATTCTGGTAGTGCGCTGCTGCCGCATCAACCCCGCTTGCAGTGAATGGCTCGATTACCTACGAGCATGTCGTTTTCAGTCAGGTTCTATCAGAGGAAAGTCGATCAATGGTCGGTTTTTTTCGTTTCACCTGTCATTTCTGACAGTACCCAACTTATCGCCTTGGGTATTCAATAATCCCCTGTTATTTCTGGCTAAAAAGGAGGGCTCGACTGGGTAATGACTCATCCAGTGAAGCACATGATTGATTGGCTAATGCTTGACGCTTTAAAGGCAGCACCTGTTTTCTCGAATGATGGTCTGAACAGGCCAAGGGATTGGTGGGTTAAATGCAAAGAAAAATATTTCCAGGCACGGTTTTTCCAAGCCAAAGAACAGAGTTTCCCTTTCCGCTATCACCTCCGCATGAGGCAAGACTTCTTGCCAGTATTCCTTTGAGTTTCGCACCCAAGGAGATAGATGTAAGCCCTGATGACACGATGCTTTTTGTCTCTCATGAAGACGGGAGTCGGGTCAGTTTTATTGATATTGACAGCCGTGAAGTTGTATCCAGCCTGCAGAGAGGCTGTGTGGGCGATGTGGCTGTCAGCCCGGATGGACGCAAGCTCTATGTGGCCGGGGAAGATGAATGCTCTGTCATTGATATCCAGCGCAACAAGCTCGTCGCTATCCTCGATTCGGAGGGGGTCGATAGAATTGCGGCCAGCCCGGACGGGAGTTTTATATGCTTGTCTTTCCGTTACGCGCCGGGCGGTCTTATCCGCATGGTGGATGCCGTTGATTACAATGCCGAGAGTAATTTTGACCTGGGCAGAATGTCGAATGCGGCTCTGGTCATGGCAGTCAGCCCGGATGGGCACTACATCTATGCTTCAGAACTTGCCGATGATCCCGACAGTGCCGTAGCGATGATTGATACACGGGATTATTCGCAAGTGGATATTCCAGGTTTCAGAAATCCCTGCTCCATGGCAGTCAGTTCGGATGGCAGACAGCTTTATGTCGGCGGTTTTGATGAGATGTTTGTGACGGACACGGCAACTCACAAGATCCTGTACACACTGGAGTTTGGTTCACGGGGTTACCCGGTCAATATCATCGGGGGAACAGCGGATGATAAGTATGTGTACGCCATTCATTCCTGTAATTTTGATTTGTATAGAGTCGATACGGCGGAGAAAACAGCGACGCGCATCGACTTCTTTCACTCTGTAGGGGACGCTGTCTTGAACCGTCAGGGTAATCGTCTCTATACCACTCATCCTGACAGGAAGTGGATTTCCATTTATGCCTTGTAGTGTGGCAATGCTGGATCTTGTAAAGCGCAACTTACCGGAAGGGTGATTAAAGCCATTCACCCTTACCCTTGAAAGCACTGTCTTGTTCCCGCCCGAGTTTTGCTAAACTGCGCAGCCTTCCAGGAGCTGCCATGAATTACCGTCACGCCTTCCACGCTGGCAACCATGCCGATGTGTTCAAACACCTGACCCTGACTCGCTTGATCGCCCTCATGGCGCGCAAGGAGCAACCTTTCGCCTACCTCGACACCCACGCGGGGCTGGGGCTTTACGATCTCAAGGGCGATCAGGCCACCCGCACCGGTGAATGGCTGGAAGGTATCGGGCGCCTGTGGAACGCGCCGGACCTGCCTGCGCTGGCCGCCGATTACCTGCAAGTGCTGCACGACATGAACCCCGATGGCGAACTGCGCTATTACCCCGGATCACCGGAACTGGCCCGTCGCCTGACCCGTGAACGTGAGCGCGTGCTGCTCAACGAGAAGCACCCTCAGGACGGGCAGTTGCTCAAGGAAAACATGAAGGGTGATCGTCGGGTTGCCGTACATCTGGGTGAAGGCTGGCATGTTCCGCGAGCCTTGCTGCCGGTTGCCGAAAAGCGTGCGGTGATGCTGATTGACCCGCCTTTCGAGCAGCTTGATGAGATGAAACGCTGTGCGGTCGCCCTCAAGGAAGCCATCGGCCGCATGCGCCAGACCGTTGCTGCGATCTGGTATCCCGTCAAGGACCAGCGCCAGCTCAAGCGCTTCTACCAGGACCTGGCCGAAACCGGCGCGCCGAAGCTCCTGCGCGTCGAGTTGTATGTTCACCCATTGGACACCCCCGCAAGCCTAAACGGCTCAGGTCTCGCCATCGCCAACCCGCCTTGGGGGCTTGAAGAGGAACTGCGCGAACTGATGCCTTACCTGGCCGCGAAACTGGGACAGACCCAGGGTGGCTGGAAGATGGATTGGTTGATAGCGGAATAGGGGGGAGCTGCAAGCTATAAGCGGCAAGCTTCAAGCGCGTCTTTCGCGAATGAATTCGCTCCTACGGTAGGAGCGAATTTATTCGCGAAGCTTCATCATGCCGGCAAACAGACGCCTGTCCCGCCCAGCCCGCAATAACCCTGCGGGTTTTTTGCCAGGTATTGCTGGTGGTACGCCTCGGCGTAGTAGAAGGTCGGAGCCTGGTCGATTTCGGTGGTGATCTCGCCCAGCCCGGCTTTGCTCAACTCGGCCTGGAAGGCTTTTTCGCTGGCTTTGGCTGCATCGAGCTGTTCTGGCTTGGTGCAGTAGATCACCGAACGGTACTGAGTGCCGATATCGTTGCCCTGACGCATGCCCTGGGTCGGGTTGTGCGCTTCCCAGAATATCTTGAGCAGCGATTCGTAGCTGATCTCCTCTGGCTCATACACCACCAGAACCACTTCGCTATGGCCGGTCAGGCCCGAGCAGACTTCTTCATAGGTAGGGTTTGGTGTCATGCCGCCTGCATAGCCCACAGCGGTGCTGACCACGCCAGGTTGTTGCCAGAGGCGTCGTTCCGCGCCCCAGAAGCAACCCATGCCGAAGATCGCGAATTCAACCGTGCCCGAGAATGGCCCCAGCAATGGGTTGCCGTTGACGAAGTGCTGTTCTGGAACGGCGATAGGTGTTTCACGGCCTGGCAGTGCTTGCTGGGCGGTAGGGAGTACATTTTTGTTCACTAGAATTTCCGAGCGAAGAGTCATGAACCATATCCTCTCGATAAGTGAAAACAGATTAGAGGGATAAACAGTCCGACAGTGTGCCCGAGAGTCCGGTGTACAGGGAAGGGGGGTCAGGCCGACGGTCGGCGCGGGTAGCGTTGCAGTTTTTCGATCAGTTCTTCGCCGGGGATCGGCTTGTCGAACAGATAGCCCTGGCCCACGTCGCAGCGATGGCGGCGCAGAAACTTCAATTGAGCAGCGGTTTCTATGCCTTCGGCCACGACTTTGAGCTTGAGGTTGTGGGCCATGGCGATCACCGCCGAGGTGATTTCCATGTCGTCCTCGTCATCCGGAATATCGCGGATGAAACTGCGGTCGATCTTGATCACATCGATGGGGAATTTCTTCAGGTAACTGAAGGACGAATAGCCTGTACCGAAGTCATCCATCGCCAGCGACAGGCCCAGTTTTTTCAGCGAGTCGAGTTGTTGGCGAGTGTCTTCGGTGGCTTCCAGCAGCAGGCCTTCGGTCAGTTCCAGTTCCAGCAGAGAAGCATCGAGTGCTTCTTCTTCAAGAATCGAGGCGATGGAAGACACCAGGTCCGGGTCGGAGAACTGCTTGGGCGAGACATTGATCGCCACCTGCAAGTTACCGAATCCGGCAGCAGTCAGCGCCTTGCTCATGCGGCAGGACTGGCGTGCCACCCACTTGCCGATTGGAATGATCAGGCCGGTTTCTTCGGCAACGCTGATGAACTGGTCCGGCCGGATCATGCCCTTTTCCGGGTGGTTCCAGCGCAACAGGGCTTCCATGCCCAGCAGGCGACCGCTGCGCAGGCACAGTTTGGGCTGGTAGAAGACTTCGAGTTCATTCTGGGTCAGGGCTCGACGCAGGTTGTTCTCGACGAACAGTTTGTAACTGGCTTCGGCGTTGAGCGCTTCGGTGAAGACCTGAACCTGATGCTTGCCGTTGGCTTTGGCCTTGTGCAGCGCCAGACCGGCGTTTTTCATCAGGGTCTGCGGGTCCCGGCCATGCAGCGGCGCGCAGGCCAGGCCGACTGAACCGGTGACGCTGATGAGCTGGTTATCGACGAACATCGGTTTGTCCAGAGTCGCCAGCACCTGACTGGCAACGTTCTGCCCGGCTTCAAGCCCGCTCTGGTCGAGCAGCACGGCAAACTCGTTACTGGCAAACCGCGCCAGTATATCGGACGGGCTGAGGGTATTGCGCAGGCGGCGAGCCAGGCTGATCAGCAGCTTGTCGCCCGTCTGATGGCCCAGGCTGTCGTTGATTCGCTTGAAGTTGTCGATATCCACCAGCAACAGGCTCATGGGCGTATCGCTGTCTCTGGCGAAGCGCTCATCCAGATTGCGGATGAAGGCTGGCCGGTTGCCCAGGTTAGTCAGGTTGTCGGTGTAAGCCAGGCGCTCGATGCGCTGCTGCGCGAGTTTGCTCTGGGTGATGTCTTCGTAAATGCCGATGTAGTGCGTCAACTCGCGGTTGTCGCCATAGACCTTGGAAATCGACAACTGGCCCCAGTAGGGTTCCAGGTTCTTGCGACGGCTCTTGAACTCGCCTTGCCAGCTGTTGCTTTTGGTCAGGCTGGAGTTGGCGTCGAGCAGCAATGCATTGAGGTTTTCCAGCGCCGGCAGTTCCGACAGCTTGTGGCCGTGAACTTCTTCGGAACTGTACTGGGTGATGGCCGTGAAGCTTGGGTTGACGTACTCGACCACGCCGTCGCAGTTGACCAGCAGGAAGGCGTTGGCGCTTTGCTCGACGGCACGCTGGAACAGGTACAGCGCGTTGGTTGCGGCACGTCGGCTGTGGTTGTTGATGACTTGCGCGAACTGGTCGGCCAGCTCGCCGGCAAAGGTTATTTCGTCAGGTTGCCACTCTCGGGTCGAGCCGGTCTGCTCAAGGCACAGAACACCGACGACCTGGCCATCGATGCGGATACTGGCGTCCAGGATGGCATTGATGCCTTGTGGCAAGAGAGTGTCGGCGATCTCGCGAGTGCGTGGATCGTTCTGCACGTTGCTGACATCGATTGCCCGGCTGTTGTGCAAGGCGTCCAGATAATTGGGGTACTGACTGATATCAAGTGGTTTTCGCACCTGATAATCGCAGCTTTGCCGGTGATAGTCGGCAATCGACTCCATACGCTGCTCGTGGAGGCTCCAGATACCGACACGGTCGACATCGTAGATATCACAGGCGCTTTTGGTGATCAGTTCTGCGGCTTCAAGCACCGAGTTGGCAGTGTTGTAGCGATGGCGTGTCAGGCGCAGGATCAGCTCTTGCTGAGCGCGGACACGCTCCAGATGAGCGAGCTGGTCACGCTGCGCACGCTGATTGAGTTCCAGAGCAATCTGCAGGCGTGAGTTCTGGGTTTCCAGATCCGGGCCGAACGTCTGTTCACTTTCGGCAAGCAGCCCTTCGACGACCAGGAAATACCCGCGCAGCAGATGACGATTGTGTTGTTTGTAGGCTTCACCGATTTCCAGAAGACCCAGCGGGCCTTTGGGGGTGTGCAGCGTATAGCGGACCAGATAAAACGGAGCGGATGCCAGTTGTAGCTGGATCTCGTCATGCAGCTGATAGCGCGCCTCCGGCTCCATCAGGCTGGCGTAGGGCGAACCGATCAGGGCGCAGAGTTCCACGGCAGGCAGGCCGAACTGTTTTTCGCAGTTAGGATCGAGAAACAGCAGCGCCCAATTGGCTTCATTAAGCCGCTCGAAACGCAGCATGCCCAGGCGCGAAGGCACCGGCAATTGCGTTACTACCTCGGCTGCCGTTCTGCCGGCAGCATCGGTTTGGCTTTTCATGAACAAACTCGCTTCCGGAATACTGATCGCGTGAGGGCATTGGCCCTTGTCACTTTCGCGTACAGCAAGGTTGCATCATGCAGCGCGGGCTTACAAGAGAGCGCGGTGGCTTAGTGCTATAAAAGTGTCGGTCGGTTGACCTGGCTCGGTAATACAGACGGTCAGTTCAGAAAACGGGGGCTTTGCCGAGGTATATAACCGGGACAACAGGCAAAAAAAGCCCCGCTTGAACAGACTGTTGAAGGCGGGGTGAGGTTCGAGCGTGGGCTCGCAAACAAGTAGCAAGGCCCGCCACGCGGCGGGCCTGCTCTGGCTTACAGCAGGATTGTGCGGATATCCGCCAGCAATTCGCTCAAGCGCTTGGTGAAGCGGGCAGCAGCCGCGCCGTTGATCACGCGGTGATCGTAGGACAGCGACAGAGGCAGCATCAGTTTCGGCTGGAAGGCTTTGCCGTCCCAGACTGGCTGGATAGTGGCCTTGGAAACGCCCAGGATCGCAACTTCCGGTGCATTGACGATCGGCGTGAAGCCGGTGCCGCCGATGTGGCCGAGGCTGGAGATCGTGAAGCATGCGCCTTGCATGTCGTTCGCGGTCAGCTTCTTGTTGCGTGCCTTTTCAGCCAGTGCGGCTGCTTCGGCTGCCAGTTGCAGCAGGTTTTTCTGGTCGACGTCGCGGATCACAGGGACCAGCAGGCCTTCCGGGGTGTCCACGGCGAAGCCGATGTGTACGTATTTCTTGCGGATGACCGCTTTGCCGCTTGGTGCCAGCGAGGCGTTGAAGTCCGGCAGCTCCTTGAGCAGGTGCGCGATGGACTTGAGCAGCAGTGGCAGAACGGTCAGCTTGACGCCAGCCTTCTCTGCAGCGGCCTTCTGCGCAACACGGAAAGCTTCCAGGTCGGTGATGTCGGCCTGGTCGAATTGCGTGACGTGCGGAATGTTCAGCCAACTGCGGTGCAGACCGCTCGCGCCCAGTTGCATCAGGCGGGTCATCGGTACTTCTTCGATTTCGCCGAAGCGGCTGAAGTCGACTTCCGGAATCGGCTGGATGCCTGTGCCGCCGCTTACGCCGCCGGCTGGTGCTTCCTTGGCCTTCAGCAGTTGGGCCTTGACGTAAACCTGTACGTCTTCTTTCAGCACACGGCCGTGTGGGCCAGTTGCGCTGACAGCGCTCAGCTCGACGCCGAACTCGCGAGCCAGTTGGCGAACTGCCGGGCCTGCGTGAACCTTGGCACCGCTTTGAGCGGCTGCTGGAGCTGGAGCAGCTTCTGGCTTGGCAGCAGGCGCGGCAGCCGGAGCTGCTTCAGCCTTGGCCGGGGCCGCTGCCGGAGCGCTGGCAGCCGGAGCTGGTGCAGCGGCAGGCGCGGCGCCTGCGATTTTCAGTTTCAGGATCAGGTCGCCGGTGCCGACTTCCTGTTCCAGCTTGACTTCGACGCTCTCGACCACGCCAGCGGCAGGAGACGGGATCTCCATGCTTGCCTTGTCGGATTCCAGAGTGATCAGCGATTGGTCGGCCTGGATGCTGTCGCCTGGCTTGACCAGAACTTCGATGATCTTGGCCTTGCCCGACGAACCGATATCCGGAACGTGGATGTCCTGAACGGTGGCGCTGGCAGTTGGTGCTGGCGCAGGTGCAGCGGCTGGAGCTTCGGCCGGTTTCTCGGCGGCGGCAGGAGCCGGTGCAGGTTCGGCAGCAGCGGCCGGAGCAGCAGCTTCGCCTTCGACTTCCAGTTCAAACAGCTCGTCGCCTTCTTTCAGGCGGTCGCCCAGCTTGACCTTCAGAACCTTGATGACGCCGGCCTTGGGAGCAGGGATTTCCATGCTCGCCTTGTCGGATTCAAGGGTCAGGATACTTTGGTCGGCTTCGATGCGATCACCGACCTTGACCAGCAACTCAATGACTTCACCTTCACCGTTGCCGATGTCGGGTACGCGAATTAACTCACTCACAATGTTTCTCCTTCGCAGAACCTGTTCATTCTCGATTGCGCCGTATCCAGTTGCAACGAAACAGCGTTGGATGCTCATTTACAGGTGTAAATTCCGCATCCTCGGCTGTTTCACGCCTTTGATCGGCGCACGTTACCGATTTTGAAGCAGACTCTTAACAGTCCAGTGGGTTGCGTTTTTCAGGATCGATACCGAACTTGGCAATGGCCTCGGCCACGACTTTAGGTTCGATGTCGCCACGGTCAGCCAAGGCTTCCAGGGCTGCCAGCACCACGAAGTTGCGGTCGA
The DNA here is from genome assembly GCF_030580745.1 of Pseudomonas serbiensis. Lineage (NCBI taxonomy): Bacteria > Pseudomonadati > Pseudomonadota > Gammaproteobacteria > Pseudomonadales > Pseudomonadaceae > Pseudomonas > Pseudomonas serbiensis. The sequence goes on along the minus strand of NZ_JAUQOO010000007.1, from coordinate 49,077 downwards.
CTTCAAAGAAGTGACGCAGCTTGCGGCGGCTGTCGCTACGGCCGAAGCCGTCGGTGCCCAGCACTTTGTATTCCTTGGATGGAACCCACTGACGGATCTGATCGGCGAACAGCTTCATGTAGTCGGTGGATGCGATGACCGGACCTTTACGGCCGCCCAGGCATTGCTCGACGTAAGTCTGCTTCGGCTTCTGGCCAGGATGCAGACGGTTGGAGCGTTCTACCGCCAGGCCGTCACGGCGCAGTTCGTTGAAGCTGGTGACGCTCCAGACGTCGGCGCCGACGTTGAACTCGTCACGCAGGATCTTCGCTGCTTCGCGGACTTCACGCAGGATGGTGCCCGAGCCCAGCAACTGGACGTGGTGCGCAGCAGCCTTGGTGTCTTCCTCAAGCAGGTACATACCCTTGATGATGCCTTCCTCTGCACCGGCCGGAATGGCTGGCTGGGTGTAGGCTTCGTTCATCACGGTGATGTAGTAGAAGATGTCCTGTTGTTCTTCGGTCATCTTCTTCATGCCGTCCTGGATGATCACCGCCAGCTCGTAGCCGTAGGTTGGATCATAGGTGCGGCAGTTAGGTACGGTGGAGGCCAGGATGTGGCTGTGACCGTCTTCGTGCTGCAGGCCTTCACCGTTGAGCGTGGTACGCCCGGCGGTGCCGCCGATCAGGAAGCCACGGGTACGGCTGTCGCCAGCGGCCCATGCCAGATCGCCAATGCGCTGGAAGCCGAACATCGAGTAGAAGATGTAGAACGGCAGCATCGGCTGGTTGTGGTTGCTGTACGAAGTACCGGCAGCGATGAACGACGACATGGCGCCGGCTTCGTTGATGCCTTCTTCGAGGATCTGGCCCTTCTTGTCTTCGCGGTAGAACATCACCTGGTCTTTATCGACTGGCTCGTAGAGCTGGCCGACGGACGAGTAGATGCCCAACTGACGGAACATGCCTTCCATACCGAAGGTACGGGCTTCGTCCGGGATGATCGGAACGATGCGCTGACCGATTTCCTTGTCCTTGACCAGTTGCGCCAGGATGCGCACGAAAGCCATGGTGGTGGAGATTTCACGGTCGCCCGAGCCGTCGAGGATCGCTTTCAGCGTTTCCAGAGGTGGCGTCGGGATGCTGATGCTCTTGGCGCGGCGCTGTGGCACGAAACCACCCAGGGCGCTACGGCGCTCGGCCAGGTAACGGGCTTCGGCGCTGCCTTCTTCCGGACGGAAGAACGGCAGGCTTTCCAGGTCGGCGTCCTTGATCGGCACGTCGAAGCGGTCACGGAAGTGACGCAGGCTGTCGACATCGACCTTCTTGGTGTTGTGCGCGGTGTTCTTGGCTTCGCCTGCACCGGTACCGTAACCCTTGATGGTCTTGGCCAGGATGACAGTCGGCTGGTCTTTGTGGTTGACCGCCTGATGGTAGGCTGCATAGACCTTGTACGGGTCGTGGCCACCACGGTTGAGTTTCCAGATTTCGTCGTCGGACAGGTCTTCGACCATGGCCTTGAGTTCAGGCGTGTTGAAGAAGTGCTCGCGAACGAACGCTCCGTCCTTGGCCTTGTAGTTCTGGTACTCGCCGTCGATGACTTCGTCCATGCGGCGTTGCAGGGCACCGTTGGTGTCCTTGGCCAGCAGTGGGTCCCAGAAACGGCCCCAGATGACCTTGTTGACGTTCCATGCTGCACCGCGGAACACGCCTTCGAGTTCCTGGATGATCTTGGCGTTGCCGCGAACCGGGCCGTCAAGGCGCTGCAGGTTGCAGTTGATGACGAAGATCAGGTTGTCCAGCTTCTCGCGACCGGCCAGGGCGATGGCGCCCAGGGATTCCGGCTCGTCGGTCTCGCCGTCGCCCAGGAAACACCAGACTTTCTGCTTGCCTGCCGGGATGTAGCCGCGGTTTTCCAGGTACTTCATGAAGCGTGCCTGGTAGATCGCCTGGATTGGACCCAGACCCATGGATACGGTCGGGAACTGCCAGAAGTCAGGCATCAGCCATGGGTGCGGGTACGAGGACAGGCCTTTGCCGTCGACTTCCTGACGGAAGTTGTTCATCTGCTCTTCGCTGATGCGACCTTCAAGGAACGCACGGGCATAGACGCCTGGCGATGCGTGGCCCTGGAAGTAGATCAGGTCGCCGCCGTGCTCGTCGGTTGGAGCCTGGAAGAAGTAGTTGAAGCCGATGTCATACAGCGTTGCGCTGGAAGCGAAGCTGGAAATGTGACCGCCCAGGTCCGGGTCGTTCAGGTTGGTCTTTACGACCATTGCCAATGCGTTCCAGCGTACCAGCGAGCGAATGCGGCGTTCCATGAACAGGTCGCCAGGCATGCGTGCTTCGTGGGTGACTGGAATGGTGTTGCGGTATGGCGTGGTGATGGCGTAAGGCAGCTGCGAACCACTTCTAGTGGCCAGTTCGCCCATACGGGTCATCAGGTAATGAGCACGGTCTTCGCCTTCTTTGTCGAGAACCGATTCCAGGGCGTCCAGCCATTCCTGGGTTTCGACGGGATCGAGGTCTTGCATGGCTTGCTCCAGGGCGGAAAGGCTTCCAGAATCGGTTGCCTGAGTTTGCGACTGGCCTTTTGGGCAGACGACATAAAATTCTTGGATTACCGGAGGGTTGTTCCGGCGGCGTGTAGTTTTACTACAAATCGACGACCATTTCAGCCCTTCGAGTTACATACCCAGTAGTAAAACTACAGAGAAGCGACCAAATCGCTCCTGTCGTGTTGTGAGATAAAACGTTACCGTTGATGTGAGATTTATAATTCTTGGTGAAAAATTGGTGTCTGCTGCTAGTGAATCAAATTTTTCAGCAATTTATAACCTTTGTTCTACATTCGGTGGTTGCGCATGAAACTTGCGGACATTGCAGGTAGCCCATTGCACGCCGATCAAGGATAGACCATGAGCCTACCTTCGCTGGCCGATTTTCCGGCCATCCTGCTGCCTTTAGTTACCCGCGCACAACAGACATTTCGTACAGCGCTTGCAGGTTTGCCAAGTGATGTACTGACGTCTTTCGAGGCTTGGCCCGAGTCGCGCCGCCATGCATTCGATCGCGTCTGTGCATCCAGTGATTTCGTCACCGAACAGGTCTGCCGCGATCCCCGCATGCTTCTGGAGCTGGCCGGATCGGGCGAGCTGGAGCGCAGTTTCAATGTGGGCGAACTGCGCGGGCAAATAGCTGCCGCCTTACTGGCTGCCAGCAGCGATGATGAACTGGGGCGTAATCTACGTCGCCAGCGCATGCGTCAGCAAGTGCGGATTATATGGCGTGACCTTACTCGTCAGGCAGATCTGATCGAAACCTGCCGTGACTTGTCCGAGATGGCCGATGCTTCCATCGACCTGGCGTACCAATGGCTGTACGAGCGTCACTGCCAGTTGCTCGGCACGCCGACCGGGCGCCGTACCGGCCAGCCGCAGCAGATGGTGATCCTCGGCATGGGCAAGCTGGGTGCCGTGGAGCTTAACCTGTCTTCGGATATCGACCTCATCTTCGCTTATCCCGAAGGCGGCGAGACAGTCGGTGCGAAGCGGGCGCTGGACAATCAGGAATTTTTCATTCGCCTGGGCCAGCGCTTGATCAAGGCACTGGACCCGGTGACAGTCGATGGCTTCGTGTTCCGCGTCGATATGCGTCTTAGGCCTTACGGTTCATCCGGGGCGCTGGTGCTGAGCTTCAATGCGCTGGAGCAGTATTATCAGGATCAGGGCCGTGACTGGGAACGTTACGCCATGATCAAGGCGCGGGTGGTGGGCGGCGATCAGGTGGCTGGCGAGCAATTGCTGCAAATGCTGCGGCCGTTCGTGTACCGCCGTTATCTGGATTTCTCTGCCATCGAAGCGCTGCGCACCATGAAGCAGTTGATCCAGCAGGAAGTCCGGCGCAAGGGGATGGCCGAGAACATCAAGCTTGGCGCTGGCGGCATCCGCGAAGTGGAATTCATTGCCCAGGCCTTCCAGTTGATTCACGGCGGCCGTGACCTGAGCTTGCAGCAGCGGCCATTGTTCAAGGTGCTGAAAACCCTGGAAGGCCAGGGCTATCTGCCTTCTGCCGTGATCGACGAATTGCGCGAAGGCTACGAGTTTCTGCGCTACACCGAGCACGCGATCCAGGCCATTGCCGACCGCCAGACGCAGATGCTGCCGGACAACGAGCAGGATCAGGCGCGCATTGCCTTGATGATGGGCTTTGCCGACTGGGCGACGTTCCATGAGCAACTGATGCATTGGCGTAGCCGGGTTTCATGGCATTTCCGCCAGGTCATTGCCGATCCGGACTCTGATGCCGATGACGAGCAGCAGGATGAAGGCGAAGTCATCGTTGGCGGTGAGTGGTTGCCGCTGTGGCAGGAGTCTCAGGATGAAGAGGCGGCTTGTCGCCAGTTGTCGCAAGCCGGCTTTGTCGATGCCGACAAGGCCATCCGCCAGTTGGCCAATCTGCGCGGCAGTCCACAGTTGCGCTCGATGCAGCGCCTGGGGCGCGAGCGTCTGGATGCCTTCATTCCCCGTCTGCTGGCCCAGGCCGTAGAACATCAAAGCCCGGATCTGGTCATTGAGCGAGTATTGCCGCTGGTCGAAGCGGTAGCGCGGCGTTCGGCTTATCTGGTGCTGCTCACGGAAAACCCCGATGCGCTGCGGCGTTTACTGACTTTATGTGCTGCCAGCCCGTGGATCGCGGAACAGATTGCGCGCTTCCCGTTGCTGCTCGACGAGTTGCTCAACGAAGGACGCCTGTTCAATCCCCCGTTGGCGCCCGAGCTGGCGGCCGAGCTGCGTGAAAGGCTGATCCGTATTCCCGAGGACGATCTTGAGCAGCAGATGGAAGCCTTGCGGCATTTCAAGCTCGCCCACCGTCTGCGGGTTGCGGCGTCCGAGATATCTGGCAGTTTGCCGCTGATGAAGGTCAGCGATTACCTGACCTGGCTGGCCGAGGCCATTCTGGAGCAGGTTCTGGCCCTTGCCTGGCGACATACCGTTGCCCGGCACGGCACGCCTTCGCGCCCCGATGGCAGCCTGTGCAACCCGAGCTTTGTGATTGTCGGTTACGGCAAGGTGGGAGGTATCGAGCTGGGGCATGGTTCGGACCTGGATCTGGTCTTTATCCATGATGGTGATCCGCAGGCTGAAACCGATGGTGCCAAGCCTATCGATGGCGCGCAGTTCTTCACCCGGCTTGGTCAACGAATCATTCACCTGCTGACGACTCAGACCAACTCCGGCCAGCTTTATGAAGTAGATATGCGCCTGAGGCCATCCGGCGCGTCAGGCCTGTTGGTCAGCTCGCTGGGGGCTTTTGCTCGCTATCAGGAAAATGAAGCCTGGACCTGGGAACATCAGGCGCTGGTGCGTGCCAGGGTACTGATCGGCAGCCCGGATGTCGGGAACGAGTTCGCCAAAGTCCGGGCCTCGGTTCTGGGCCGCGAGCGCGATCTGGACAAACTGCGCTCGGAAGTCAGCGAGATGCGCGCCAAGATGCGCGATAACCTGGGGACTCGACTGACCGCAGCAGGAACGGCGGCCAATGCTTTCGATCCGGCAATGTCGTTCGACCTCAAGCAGGATGCCGGTGGTATCGTCGATATCGAATTTATGGTGCAATACGCGGCCTTGGCGTGGTCCAGAGAGCATCCCGCCTTGCTGCGCTACACCGATAACATTCGTATTCTCGAAGGCCTGGAAGAGGCCGGGTTGCTGCCTGATGCCGATGCCAGCCTGTTGCGCGAAGCCTATAAGGCATACCGTGCAGCGGCGCACCGTCAGGCATTGCAGAACCAGGCCGGAACAGTGGCCGGTGATCAGTTTGAAGTCGAGCGGCGCGAAGTGATGCGGATCTGGGCAGGGTTGGGACTGACCTGAACCCATGTTGTAGGAGCGGATTCATCCGCGAAAGTGCTTTGAAATGTTTCAGGCCCCTTCGCGAATGAATTCGCTCCTACGGTTTATCGAACGCTATATATAGATAGCTATGACAGGGAGGCGTCAGGTTGTGTGGGAAGGTCACGCAACCTGACAAGCCTCCCTGGCTGTTTTTGGATCGAGCATGAAAATTTTGATCGTTGGGCCTAGCTGGGTCGGTGACATGGTGATGGCGCAGACGCTGTTCCAGTGTCTGAAGCAGCGTCATCCTGAGTGCGAAATCGATGTGCTGGCTCCGGAGTGGAGCCGTCCGCTTCTGGAGCGCATGCCTGAAGTGCGTGCCGCCCTGAGCTTTCCGCTGGGGCATGGCGCGCTGGAACTGTCGACCCGACGCCGGATCGGCAAGTCCCTGGCCGGTCAGTACGATCAGGCCATCTTGCTGCCCAACTCGCTCAAGTCCGCGCTGGTGCCTTTCTTTGCGGGCATTCCCAAGCGCACCGGCTGGCGTGGCGAGTTCCGCTATGGCCTGCTCAATGACGTGCGGATTCTGGACAAACAGCGCTATCCACTGATGATCGAGCGTTTCATGGCCATGGCGTTCGACAAGGACGCAGAGTTGCCGCGCCCTTATCCGAAGCCAAGCCTGCAAATCGACACCGCTGTTCGTGATGCCGCGTTGGCCAAGTTCGGCCTGACGCTGGACCGACCGGTGCTGGCGCTATGCCCGGGGGCCGAGTTCGGTGAGTCCAAGCGCTGGCCGTCCGAGCATTACGCACAGGTGGCCGAGTCCCGCATTCGTGAAGGCTGGCAAGTCTGGCTGTTCGGCTCGAAGAAGGATCATCCGGTCGGCGAGAGCATTCGCGACTATCTGATCCCCGGCCTGCGTGAAGAGGCGGTCAACCTCAGCGGTGAAACTTCATTGGCCGAGGCCATTGATCTGCTGTCCTGCGCCGATGCCGTGGTGTCCAACGACTCCGGGCTGATGCACGTGGCGGCTGCGCTGAATCGTCCGCTGGTGGCGGTCTACGGCTCTACATCGCCCGGTTTCACGCCGCCTCTGGCCGATGAGGTCGAGATCGTGCAGTTGGGGATCGAATGCAGCCCCTGTTTCGAGCGCACATGCCGTTTTGGTCACTACAACTGCATGCGCCTGCTTGAGCCGAACTCCGTGGTCCAGGCATTGGGCCGTCTGGGCGGCACCCCGGTGGAGGTCGCCTGACTTTGCGGGTATTGCTGATAAAGACTTCTTCGCTGGGCGACGTGATTCATGCTTTGCCAGCGTTGACCGATGCGGCGCAGGCTCTGCCGGGCATTCAGTTCGACTGGGTGGTGGAAGAAGGCTTTGCCGAGATTCCGACCTGGCACCCGGCGGTGGACAAAGTGATTCCGGTGGCGATCCGTCGCTGGCGCAAGAACCTGTGGCAGACCTTCAAGACCGGTGAGTGGCAGGGTTTCAAGCAGCGTCTGCGCGAGACACATTACGACGTGGTCATTGATGCCCAGGGCCTGTTCAAGAGCGCCTGGCTGACCCGTTACGTCAACGCTCCGGTTGCTGGCCTGGACAAACACTCGGCACGCGAGCCCATTGCCAGCCGTTTCTACGACCGGCCTTACCCGGTGGCACGTGGGCAGCACGCGGTTGAGCGGTTGCGGCAGTTGTTCGCTCAGGCTCTGGGCTATGAACTGCCTGCGGGCCTTGGCAATTATGGCCTCAAGCGTCTGTCGGCACTGGATGAAACGCTTGAGGCGCCATTCGTGCTGTTTCTGCATGGCACCACCTGGGCAACCAAGCACTGGCCCGAGCATTATTGGCGGCAACTGGCGGAACTGATGGCTGCGCGAGGCCTGAACGTGCGCCTGCCATGGGGCAACCCGGCTGAAAAGGCCCGCGCCGAGCGTATCGCCGAAGGCCTGGGCAATGCGCAGGTCTTGCCGAAGCTGAATCTGGCGGGCGTTGCCCGTGTACTGGCCAGTGCCCAGGCCTGCGTGGCGGTGGATACCGGCATCGGTCATCTGGCTGCGGCGCTGGATGTTCCGACCATTTCCCTGTTCGGGCCGACCAATCCGGGCCTTACCGGTGCCTACGGCAAGTCCCAGGTGCATCTGGCCGGTGATTACCCGGCATGTGCTCCTTGCCTGCAAAAGAAATGTACTTATCAACCGACGGCTGACGATCAGTTGCGGTTCGACCTGAAACGCGAGTGGCCCATGTGCTTCACTCGTTTGAATCCCGAGCGGGTAGCGAGCCAGTTGGGCGCGCTGTTGCTGGCAAAGGAACACAACTGATGCAACTGGCTTTCGTACTCTACAAATATTTCCCGTTCGGCGGCTTGCAACGCGACTTCATGCGTATTGCGCTGGAATGCCAGGAGCGCGGGCACCAGATCCGGGTCTACACCCTGATCTGGGAAGGCGATGTGCCGCCTGGCTTCGAGGTGCTGGTCGCGCCGGTCAAGGCGTTCTTCAACCATCGGCGCAACGAAAAGCTCAGCGCCTGGATGGAAGCGGACCTGGCCAAACGCCCGGTGGATCGCTTGATCGGCTTCAACAAGATGCCCGGCCTGGATGTGTACTACGCCGCCGATGGCTGTTTCGAGGACAAGGCGCAGAACCTGCGCAACTCCCTGTATCGCAAATGGGGCCGTTATCGCCACTTTGCCGAATACGAGCGGGCGGTATTCGCCAAAGACGCGAAAACTCAGGTGCTGATGATTTCCGAAGTGCAGCAGCCGCTGTTCATCAAGCACTACGACACGCCATTGTCGCGCTTCCACCTGCTGCCGCCGGGGATTTCCCAGGACCGTCGTGCGCCACCTGATGCGCTGGATATTCGTGCCGGGTTCCGTCAGGAATTCGGGCTGGCCGACGACGACCTGCTGCTGGTGCAGATCGGATCGGGTTTCAAGACCAAAGGCGTGGATCGCAGCCTCAAGGCGCTGGCCGCCTTGCCTGCCGAACTTAAAAAACGCACGCGCCTGTTTGTAATCGGCCAGGACGACCCCAAAGTATTCCAGCTGCAAAGCACAGCATTGGGGCTGGGCGAACAGGTGACCTTCATGAAAGGGCGTAGCGATATTCCGCGTTTCCTGCTCGGCGCCGATCTTCTGATTCATCCGGCCTATAACGAGAACACTGGCACTGTGCTGCTTGAAGCGCTGGTGGCCGGTTTGCCGGTGCTGGTCAGTGCGGTCTGTGGTTATGCTCATTACATTGCCGAAGCCGACAGCGGTCTGGTGCTGGATGACCCGTTCGAGCAGGCGCAGCTCAACGAATATCTGGTAAAGATGCTCGAAGACGATGCGGCGCGCCGCTCCTGGGGCCTCAATGGTCTGGCGTTCGCCGATACGGCTGACCTTTACAGCATGCCGCAGCACGCTGCCGATGTGATTCTGGCGGAGCACTATCAATGAAGCTGTTCCTCGCTGAACCCTTCAAGAGCCGGTGGGCCGGGCGAGATGCATTTGACGAGGTCGAGGCTCTGGATGGACAGGTCTATCGCGAGCTGGAAGGTCGTCGCACGCTGCGTACCGAAGTCGATGGCCGCGGTTATTTCGTCAAGATTCACCGTGGTATCGGCTGGGGTGAAATCGCCAAGAATCTGGTGACCGCCAAGCTGCCGGTGCTGGGAGCGGGCAAGGAGTGGGACGCGATAGCGCGTCTCAAGGAAGTCGGCGTGCCGACCATGACCGCCGTGGCCTATGGCGAGCGTGGCAGCAATCCGGCGGCTCAGCATTCGTTCATCGTCACCGAAGAGCTGGCACCCACCGAAAGCCTGGAAGATGTGAGCATCAACTGGCGCAACGAGCCGCCCGAGCCGCGCTTGAAGCGGGCGTTCATCGCCGAAGTCGCACGGATGGTCGGGATGATGCACCGCGCCGGTGTAAACCATCGGGACTGCTACATCTGCCACTTCCTGTTGCATACCGACAAGCCGGTGACGGCCGATGATTTCAAACTGTCAGTCATCGACCTGCACCGTGCCCAGACCCGCCGTGCAATCACGCCGCGCTGGCGTAACAAGGATCTGGCCGCGCTGTATTTCTCGGCGCTGGACATAGGTCTTACCAAACGCGACAAATTGCGTTTTCTCAAGGGGTATTTCCAGAAGCCATTACGTGAAGTACTGGCTCGGGAAGCCTCATTGCTGCGTTGGCTGGATAAAAAGGCGGACAAGTTGTATCAGCGTAAATTGCGTTACGGAGATGCGCTCTGATGGCTGGTTGGAATCTTGAGCCGGAATACGCCTTCCTGGCTGAGGACTTCGGCAGTCTGGACGCGGTTTTTGCCTTGCAGGGCGAACAACTGACCAGCGATCTGCTCTCTGAAGTGATTCGTGTGGAGCGTGGCGGCGTGACCTATTACGTCAAGCGCTACACCGGCGCAGGGAAAGGCCTGCGCCGCTATCTGGGCCGCCCGAGGGTCAAGTCCGAATGGCAAAACCTCAAGCGTTTCGCCAAATGGGGTATCCCGACTGCCGACGTGGTGGCCTGGGGCCTGGAGCGCAAGGGCGCGGCCTATGATCGCGGCGCGCTCATCACACGCGAACTTCCCCGTACCGAAGACCTGTCCGAGCTGGCGCGGCACAAGGATGCCCGGTTGTCGAATCGTGCCTGGGTCGATGTCATCAGTCGGCAACTGGCGCGCTGCACCCGCATCATGCATGACCAGCATTTCACCCATAACGATTTGAAGTGGCGCAATCTGTTGGTCGACGACCAGTCCAGGCTGTTTTTCATCGATTGCCCCAACGGTGCGTTCTGGTGGAGCTTCATGCTTCGCTATCGAATCACCAAGGATCTGGCCTGCCTGGACAAGGTCGCCAAATACCATTTGTCCGCGACCCAACGTCTGCGCTTCTACTTGCAGTACCGTCAGCGGGATCGTTTGAACGCTTCCGACAAGAAGCGCATCCGTCATGTCGTCAGTTTTTTCGAGGGGCGTGAATGAGCGTTTTCATTGCCGATTCCGACCGTGCCCTGCTTGAGCGTCATGGTCTGATCGACTTTCAGTCGCTATGGAACATACAGCTCGACGCCGTTGATGAACCCAATACCGGTCGCGGCGGCTGGAGCAGTGTGTTTCGCCTGGAGCTGGAAGGTCAGGGCTTTTATCTGAAGCGTCAGAGCAATTACCTGACCTATACGCTGCATCATCCGTTCGGTGAACCATCGTTCTCCCGCGAGTTTCGCAATATCAGCCGCTATCGGAAGCTGGGTATTCCAGCGTTGCAGGCCGTGTTCTATGGCGATAGCAAGGTCAATGGCGAACACCGTGCAATTCTGATGACCCGTGCTCTGGATGGCTGGACTGACCTGTATGTCTTGCTTGAGCAATGGTCCAGGCTGAGTGCCAGTCAGCACAATGCGATTCTTCAGGCTTGCGGGCAACTGGCTCGCAAGCTGCATCAGGCCGGACAGGTTCATGGTTGCTTCTACCCCAAGCATATTTTTCTGCAGGCTCAGGGCGACGTTTATCAGGCACAACTGATCGATCTGGAGAAGACCCGCCCGGTTTTCTTCGGCAAGCGTGATCTGATCAAGGATCTGGAGCCCTTGTTGCGACGTGCGACGGCGTGGGGGGATAGCGAATTGCGGGTATTGTTGGCTGCCTATCTGCAGGCGGCTCCCGACAGCGCCCAGGTCGATGCCTGGTGTTTGCGTCTGGGCAAGCGTGGCAAGCACAAGCGCGACCTTCACCACCGTGACAACAAAGAGGCGCGCTGATGCGTTTGTCTGAACTCAAGAATGCCGGACGCACGCCTGAGCTGCCCCTGAACGTAACCCTGGCCGATGCCATTGGCTCTGCCGATCTGCAACTGTTGACGCTTTTGCGCGTGCTGCCAGGGCAGCGCTATGTCGGCGCGGGTGTCTGGCGTGGTCGCACAGTGTTGGCGAAGCTACTGGTCGGCAGCAAGGCCGCCCGGCATTTCCAGCGCGAACTGGACGGTGTTCGGCTGCTGGCCGATCAAGGGTTGACCACGCCTCTTCTGCTGGCCGATGGCTTGCAAGAAGGCGAGGGTGGCTGGTTGCTGTTCGAGTTTCTGGATAACGCCCAGAGCCTGGGCGACGCCTGGAACAAGGTCCAGAACCTGCCGCCGCTGGCCGATGAGCAACAGCTTGTGCTGGGTGAAGCGCTGTCAGCCATTGCCCTGCTGCATGCCAAAGGCCTGTGGCAGGAAGACCTGCATCTGGACAACCTGCTGCGCCATAACGGCCAGTTGCACCTGATCGACGGTGCAGGCATTCGTGTCGAAGAGGCCGGCAAGCCGTTGTCCAGACAGGCCGTGCTGGAAAATCTCGGTGTGTTTTTCGCCCAGTTGCCCAAGTCGCTGGAGCCGTTTACCGAAGAGCTGCTGGTGCATTACCTGTTGAGTAACGCCGAACACGCCTTGCCCATGGAAGCCCTGCAAAAGCAGATCGACAAGGTGCGCAGCTGGCGCCTGAAGGATTACCTGAACAAGACCGGCCGTGATTGCAGCCTGTTCAGCGTCGAAGACAGCGCCTCGCAGTTCCGGGCGATTCGCCGCGAAGAAGAGCCTGCCCTGCTGCCGGTGCTGGAGCAGGCCGACGCCTTGCTCGACAAGGGCCATCTATACAAGACCGGTGGCGCGGCCAGCGTAGGCCGGGTCGAAGCCAATGGCCGTACGCTGGTCATCAAGCGCTACAACATCAAGAATTTCACCCACTGGCTCAAACGCTTCTGGCGTCCGAGCCGTGCCTGGCACTCCTGGCGTGAAGCCAATCGGCTGGAGTTCCTGGGCATTGCCACGCCCAGACCGCTGGCGGTGCTGGAACTGCGTGTACTTGGCTTGCGCCGCAAGGCGTACCTGGTCACCGAGTTTCTGCCGGGGCCGGACATCATCAAGCGGTTCGCGCCTTATCTTGAATCGGGTGATGTGCCGGAGAATGAATTGCTGGCGCTGGACCGGCTTTTCGAGCAGTTGGTCAGTGAGCGCATCAGCCATGGCGACTTCAAGGGCCATAACCTGTTCTGGAATGAAGATCGCTGGGCGCTGATCGATCTGGACGCCATGCAGCAACACAGCTCCCAGTCGTCTTTTGCAGCAGCCTTCGCCCGCGACCGGGCGCGTTTCATGCGCAACTGGCCGGCGGGAAGTACGCTGCACAAGTTGCTGGATGAGCGCTTGCCCGGCAAGTGCTAGTGCCGATCGCTCAGGGCGTACATGCCATGAAATGTGAGGGGCCTTGGCCGCGACAACCAGCTTGAGGCAACACATTTGCAGTGCCTGAACATGCTGTCGCGGCCAAGGCCCCTCCCACGGATTGTGACCCCTGCTTACTTGCCTGCCATCGGTCAGGTCACGCGCATCAGATTAAGTTCCTCAAGTGCTTCCACCAGCGCGAACATATTGTTGTATGGCGTCAGGTGGGCGTTTGTCCATGTCGGGCGGTCGATGTAGAGCTTGCCTTCTGCATTGACCTGCACGGGCGTGCGGTGAATGAAGGTGTCCCGTGAGCGGTGGACGATGGTTTGCTGGCCGTCCTCCGATTGTTCGATCAGGAACATTCCGGGTCGGGTCAGTCGCTGCTCTGCAGGTAGCGTTTGAGGAGGGCGGACAGGGAGGGCTCTGGTTGCTCCCGTGATTTCCATTTCCACCAGATAGTCGCTTTTGATCGGAACGGTTTCAGTGCCCAGGCCGCGTTTGATCCGCTCTCCTGGGTCGGGGATCACGCCTCTGGCGTTGCCGGGTGGCGCATCGGTAACACGCAGGCCGATCCCGGCTTCCAGTTCGGCGATGCCCGGTATGATCTGTTGGTAGGTGTTGGCGTGAGTGTTGCCCACCAGAGCGATCCATTTGTGTGAGCCCATGACTTCCTGATGTTTGCGAATGGTGATGTGGGCAAAGTAATTCATCATTTGCTGGCGGGTGGTTGGGGCGTCTCCCAGGATGCCCTTGAGGTGGTAGCTCGCCGAGCAGTCGATTGCGCGGATTTCCACACCATGCTGCTGGGCCTTGAGCACCAACTGCTCGAAGGTATGGATCCTGTTCGGGTCTGTATGGTGTCCTCTGTCGAGCCTTTTCAGGTCATGCAGCAGTGTCTTGCTCATTTGCCCCGTCTCGAAAAAGCGGTCCAGGTCCGCTTGATGCAGATCAGCCAGCAGATGCTCCAGATACAGTGTCTTGACCTTTTGCTGCGACAGCAGTGGCAGGTTGTCGATAATCAGCTTTTTACTGGCCACGGAAGAGTGAACTTCGCCAATCACTATGCCGTCGGTGTGCTGATAAAGCGTCTGTAGAAAGTCTGGCAGCGGGGCCTGGGGTTCTACCTTGGGCAACGTCGGACGCGGCGGCAGTTCAACGGCGGCGATATTTCGGGCATCGGCTTGCAGCTTCGTGCGCACCTTGAAGAATTTGCCCCGTACCACGCTCAGTTCCGGGTCCAGGAAAAAGTAATGTTGATCCAGCCCTTTGTGTTCAAAGTTCGCCAATTGGTACAGGGTGCTTCTGTTCTCCAGCGGGACTTCGTACGTGGCGTCTGCCAGCGACTTCTGGATGGCGCTCGATGGGCTGTTGGGCGTCCAGTGATCGGGTTCTATACGCAACCAGCCCTTGGTGTCACCCCAGCGAAAACCGTATTCGCCCGACCAGAGTTGTGCGTTTTCGATGCTTTGTCTGTTGCCCAGATCCTTGAACAGAGCCATGTCCAGCAGGGTGCTCTCGGGCAATGGTTTTGCAGGGGCGATGGTCAATGGGTTGGCGAACTCTATCGTGAAGTCGCAGTGGGTTGCCGAGTCGGTTGATGCCGCGCCGGCAGTGGCTTTGATCCGCGTCGGGCTCCCGCTCGCAACGTCCTGGATATGAATGCTGGGTACGCCTTCCAGCTCGGCAATACCGGGAAGCTGGTTGTGGGTGCTCGCCAGTTTTTCATCGAGCAGGGCTATCCAGCGTCTTGATGGGTCGCTTGCCACGTCGCCGCTGATGAGCTTATGGCCAAAGAAGTTGCTCATTTTCTGGCTGGCGGCTGTATCGCCAGCGGCCGGTGCTACGGGATGACTGATGAGCGGATAGCTGATCGAAGAACTGAACGGGCGCACTTCGATGCCATGCCTGTGGGCGATCTTGATCAGGTGGTAATAGTCGTACTCCGTCGTCTGGTTATTCAGGGCCTTATCGTTGATGTATTCCAGATGCTCCTTGATTTCATGGGAACCGGAGCGGGTCTTCTTGCCCAGTTGGCGATAGCGGGCAAGTTTTGGCAGGTGCTTGTCGCTGAACAGATGCTCGATGTACAGAATCTCGACCCGCTCCTTGACCAGCAAAGGCATGTTCTGGATGAGCAGGCGCTTGCTGGCGACCGACCTGGGCGCTTCGCTCAGGACCAGGCCGCTGCTGTGGGCAAGCAGGCTCTCGAACAGCGTGTCGATGCTTGCCCCGGACTCCAGGGCAGGCAATGAAGGGCGTGGCGGCAAGGATGGAGCGCTGAAAAAGGCATGGGCATCGTGGTACAGCTTTTCCCGCAGTACGGTGAATTTCAGGCGCATCTCCATGAAGTAGGTTTCAAAGTATTGCATCATGCCCAGCCCGCTCGGGTCGTAACCTTCCCCACTGATAATGAGCTCCATGTGGGGTTGCATCTGGCCCGGTAGCTCGTAATCGCTGAGGTTCGTGCCGGTGCCGGCAGCTTCGGTGTCTGGCAGCGGCCTGTAGTCCTGCGGGCTGTCTCGCCCGCCGCCACGCAACTGCTGGCGGTCGACGAGCTGCCATTTGCCCTGTTCATCCAGGCTCACGGGTTGTTTGCCGAAAAAGGCGAACGGGTTGCCCGGATCGATGATCTGCCAACTGCGTATCTGTGTGTCGTATTGCACCTCGAAGGTCTTGCCGGAAAACTCGATGTACTGTCTGCCATTGATTGTGCAGACACCTTTGGCGTGACCGTCGCTGATGCGCGGTACATTGCTCAATGAAAGGTGGACTTCCAGCCCGTCGCGCAGGCCCGCTGCGGAAGGCGATGCAATATCGAGTGCGTGCCCCGGTGGCTGCCATGTCCCGCCGGCTCCAGGTCTGACGAACTGCCCGGTAGCATCGACCTTTGTCGAGGCGTCGCTGACATTTCGTAGTACCGGAAAGTAACCGTTGGCATCCGGTTTGCCGACCAGAAAGGGTTCGTCGTACAGGTTTATCGGATACATGTCTTCGTAGCGAGGCAGAGAAGAAGAGCGCTGCACTGGCCGCAATGCTGAATGAGAGGGCGGTGGTGGTCCGATCTGGCGTACCACGCCGCCGAATCCCTTCAGGCCCGAATGCAGGTCGCCCGCGGCACCGAAGCTGTTGAGCATGGCGGTCAGGATATAAGCGCTGGCGGTTTCGCTGTCGCCTTCACGCAAGGACTGAAGCGCGCGGACGGTGTCATGCAGGGACAACAGGGCTCCAACGGCAAAGCTGGCAGGTGGAAAGGGCAGAGTGACAACGGTGGCTATCACTTCGATGCTGACCCAGATCAGCTTGGCGAGCATGTCATTGCGCCCTGTGGTGGTTTCTTCCACATCGCGCAGTTTGCGCAGGATCGGGCGATTGAAGCAGGTGTCCGCGAAGTCGGAAATGGATTCCTTGGGTAGAAAGGGCGCTTTGTTGGCGTTGCCCTGTTGCATGTCTCTCAGGAAGAACGACAGGGTCTTGCGCGATTTGATGCGGCAGCGATCCTTGTAGTAATCGATCATGCCGGGTGTGCCGAGCGAATCGGTGAAGCTGCTGAACAGGCGGAATTCGATACCGTCCGGTGCCTGATGCGTATAGAGAAGCGCGGCCTGCCTGATGGACATGGGGAGAATGGCCACGCAACCTTGCACGGTCTCGACATGGATCAGGTTGGTGTCGGGTATGACCAGTTGATCGATGCCTCCCACGCCTGAGGCGATAAAGGGTTTATCCACATGGATCTGTAACGGATACAGCGGGTATTGCTCGCGCGTCCTGGCATCGCTCAGATGGGCGTGGTCGATGGAATCCCAAAGCCATTGATACTGCGTCGCGCTGATATGTCCCTTGAGCAGGCTGCGCAAGGCCGCCGCTTTCATCTGTAGCTGTGTCATCAGCAGGCTGGTCTTGCGACGGTATTCATAACCTTGCGAGCCGGTATTGAGCAGGGTGTTTTTCACGAGAGCGATGTAGTCGTCGGCCAGCCATTGGTTGCGTACCGACTCGGCGACTTTCACAGGCGACAGCGCGCTCAGGTTCACGCCCTCCGGGCCACGGAAGGTTGCCTGGGTGTCGGCGGTACTGCGGATGATGCCGATGCTGTCGTCGTAGCCATTGAGCAGCATGTCGGTGTAGGTCAGCGTCTCGCGCTCGCTGCTGATCACAATCAGGTCGGGATCTACGCGGCCTACCGGTACGTCGAGCAGTTTGCTGATCTGCCTGCTTGCCCGTTCATGGGTGTAGGCCTTGAAGGATTGCATATGGGTATGCGGTTTGGCGTCGTAATTCTTGCGTGCGCCGTTGGCTGCATCCTCAAGAGCCACCAGTTCCTGGCGTTGTGCCGGGGTGGCATGCCGATACCAGTCAGGCGTGTGTCGCTGCTGCTCGGATAACGCCACACGAATGTGCTGTTCGGCGAGAATGCGCAGGCCAGCATCAAAGCCTGACAGGCTGACCAGTTCAAGGAAGCCCTCGGGCGGGTAGGGTTTGAGTTTCAAAGCCGCCAGTTGCGCTGCAAGCCCGGCGCGAGCCGCAACCTCCACCTGATTGAGCAGGTAGTCGCACAGCTTGTCCGAAACCACCCAGCCGACCAGTTCATTGCGCAGTTGGGTTTGATTGTCGAAGGCCCAGAAACACTGAGTCTGCGGAGCGTCCACTGCAACCATGATCAGGCGCTCCAACTGACCTGTTGTCGTTTCCTGGCGAACGACCAGCAATTTGCTCAGTACCTGGCGGTTCAGTTTGACCTGCTGGACGATCAGGCGGAAATCCGTGTTGCCCTGTGCCGGATTCGTGACCGTTTCGACAATCGTGAAATCCTCGGGCCGGATATGGCCTTGCATTTTGGCGGCGTAAGCCAGGGCGCTTATCTGTCTGCGAGTCAGCAAGTGCATGAGTTGCTGATTGTGTTCTTTACGGTACTGCGCCTGTTGAAAGGCTGCGAAGGTCAGCCGCAGGTCGAGTTCTTCGATGACCTTGACCAGATAGGCCGGGGTCAAGGATGAGTGCTCTTCTGCCAGCGGCGCGTCTTCAAGGCTGAGCGTCGTGTGCCCGAGAAATTCCGAACCGGCTTTGCCGTCGCCCGGATGCAGGCCGTACAGCGCCAGTTCCGTCAATGAGCGGGTCACCGTGTAGGCTTCGCCTGTCACTGGAAGTGTGCGCTGAGTGTTGGCCTTGATGGTGCTCGGGTCCAGGTCGTAACCCAGATCGTTTGCCATCCGTATGCGCAGTTGTGCCCTGGCAAACTGCTCCGGGGATGCCGCCGCATTGAGGGCGCTCACCGTGACTGCGCGTGCCTGATCATACTGCTGCAGGCGCTCGGCATAGGTGCTGCGGTCATCCTGGCTGGCCATCTTGATCCAGTCCGGCAGGCTGCGGCGATAGCGGCTTTCCAGAGAGGCCAGTTCGCGCAGTTCCAGCAGGGCTCCGGGGCCGAACAGGCCGCGCATGCCAATGGCATTCTGGATCAGTGCCTGATGTTTTTCCCGGTTATCGACGCTCGTCAACATGGAGGCGTAGCGGACATCTTTGCGCTGTTTGTCGATCAGCCTGTCCATGGCGTGAGCGTAGGGAGAATCGCTGATGGGCGTGAGCAGCAGGTCGGCTGCCGTGAACGGCTCAAGATGCAGATCAGGATCGTTGCCGATCTCTGTCAGCACGTCCTGATGGCGCTGCTCGATACAGTTGAACAGGGCATCTCTCAAGGTCGGGCTGTTTAGCCAGTCGGGCAGGGTTTCAAGCATCTGTGCCTGGCTGGTGAAACCCGTTGCGCCGATGCCCGGCATTATCAGCAAGGTATGACCCTGATCCTGGCTCATTACCAGAGCGCCAGCCACTTCGACCTGCTCTTGCTCCTGAAGCTTTACATGCAGAGAAAAGATTTTGGGAGGAACCGCCGTCGGACTGTCCGACCGACGGCGCGAGGCGGGCAGGCACGCCAGATATTGTGTGGTGAGATCTCGTTCGTGGATCTTGACGCTGAGTTCGTCACGCAGGGTTTGCTGCATGCCGGTCAGGAATTTCTCGTAACGGGTTCCGTCTGACGCGCTGGGCGAATCCCAGTAATCATCGATGCGTTGCAACAGGCGGGCTACTTCCAGCTCTCGCTGTGAGGTGTCCGAGGTCGTGATTGCATCCAGCAAGGTATCCTGCGCTGTAGGCAGTTCGCCCAACTCTGTCTGCAGGCTGGTACTCAGCTCTGCGAGCCTTTTGAGGGCGGCCGAGGCTGCTGGCAATGTATCGTCGGGGAGCCCGGTTGGAGGGGGCAATGTTTCCATGTGTCTACTTTCCGTTGAGCACTTCAAGCGCTGAGGTTTGATTGAGGGCCGTCGGGCCGACAGTGATGGGCTCAATCAATCAGAAGCAGTGCGCAGCGAGGGCGTAGATAGTTATTGGATGCAAAGCCTGTCTATATATTCGGATCGGCTTTCAGTCCCCGAGCCAAATCCCCGGTCATTACGCTATAATCGCGCGCTTTAGCTGTCCCTGGCCCGCAGTGCGGGGGGCACACCTTTTATCGGGCGCGATGCGCCTGCATGCAGACTAAAGAGGCTAGACCCTAGTGGCATTGACGATCCTTGGCCTGTCCGGCGCCCTTAGCCATGATCCTTCCGCAGCGCTTTATATCGACGGCAAGCTGATTGCGGCGGCTGAAGAAGAGCGTTTCGTTCGCGATAAACATGCAAAGAACCGCATGCCCTACGAGTCGGCGAAGTTCTGCCTGGAGCAGGCAGGCATCAAGCCTTCGGACGTCGATGTGGTGGCGATTCCGTTCGCGCCGATCAGCCTGTTCGGCAAGGCTCGCTGGCACTACGCCAAGCGTTACTGGTACGCACCTGACCGCGCACTCGATGCACTGTTGATGGGCAACCGCCGTTACAAGCGCTACCGCAACAAGATCGTCTGGTGCCTCGAGCAATTGGGCTTCGATCCGAAAAAGATCAAGATCGAGCCGGTCGAGCACCACCTGGCCCACGCTTCCAGCGCCTACCACTGTTCCGGTTTCAAGGAAAAGACCGCGATCATGGGTATCGACGGCAAGGGTGAGTACGCCACGACCTTCTTCGGCTATGGCGAAAACGGCAAGATCCACAAGATCAAGGAATTCTTCGACCCGGACTCCCTCGGCGGCCTGTATGGCGCGATCACCGAATTCCTCGGTTTCGAGATGCTCGACGGCGAGTTCAAGGTCATGGGCATGGCGCCGTATGGCGATGCCAGCAAGTACGACTTCTCGCGTCTGGCGACCTTTGAAAACGGCGAGCTGATCATCAATACCGAGCTGGCCAACGTCATCGGCCTGCGTCGCTATAAAGAGAACGGCAAGGGCTTCTACTTCTCGCCGAAACTTATCGAATGGCTGGGTCCGAAACGTGTAGGCGATGTGGCCGATGAGCCTTACATCCACTACGCCGCCAGCATGCAGGCGCTGTTCGAGAAACTGGCGTTGCAAATGATGGATCACTACCTGGGTGACATCCTCAAGGAAACCGGCAAGATCGCCTTCGCGGGCGGCTGTGCGCTGAACGTGAAGCTGAACCAGCGCATCATTGCCCGTCCGGAAGTGAAAGAACTGTTCGTCCAGCCAGCCTCCGGCGACGCCGGTACGGCGGTCGGTGCAGCGGCTTATGTCTCTCACGCTCGTGGCGTGCCGGTCGAGAAGATGGAGCACGTCTACCTCGGCCCGGCCTACAGCAACGAGGACGTGATCGCAGCCTGCGCCCGTCACCCGGACAAGCCGGTCTGGCGCCAGATCGAAAATACCCCCGAGCGCATCGCCCGAATCATGGTCGAAGGCAATCCGGTGGCGTGGTTCCAGGGCCGCATGGAGTTCGGTCCGCGTGCGCTGGGTGGTCGTTCGATCATCGGTTGCCCAAGCATTCCGGGCGTTGCCAACCGCATCAACGAACAGATCAAGTTCCGCGAGCGCTGGAGGCCTTTCTGCCCGTCGATGCTCGACACCGTGGCACCACAGATGATCACCATCGATCACCCGGCGCCGTTCATGACCTTCACCTTCGAAGTGGCTGAAGAGTGGAAGACCCGCGTGCCGGAAGTCGTTCACGAAGACGGAACGTCCCGTGCCCAGGTACTCAAGCGCGAATACAACCCGCGCTACTACGACATGATGAAGGCATTGGAAAACCTGACCGGCAACGGTGTGTCGCTCAACACGTCGCTCAACCGTCGCGGTGAGCCGATGATCTGCTCGCCCACCGATGCGCTGAACATGTTCTTCGGGTCGGATCTGCAGTACCTGATCATGGAAGACATTCTGGTCGTCAAGGACGGCGTGGATACGTACGAGAATGCCTGAGCCACTGATCAGCGTCGTCATCCCCGCTTACAACTATGCCTTGTTGTTGCCGCGAGCGATTGATTCAGTGCTGTCTCAGTTGACCGACGATGTTGAGCTGGTTGTCGTCAATGATGGTTCCACCGACGATACCCAGCGGGTGCTTGATGATTATCAGGCCCGCCATGGCAGTGGCATGACCGTTGTGCATCAAGCCAATGCGGGTGCGGCGGCAGCGCGTAATCATGGTGTGCGCCTGGCTCGGGGGCGCTATGCCCTGATGCTGGACGCCGATGACGAGCTGTTGCCGGATGCGCTGGCTTCGATGCGCAAGGCGGTGATTGACAACCCTGACGCGGGTTTGGTGCTGGGAGGCCAGATCTCGGTCTACCCGGACGGGCGTGAGCGGGTTCGCCAGCCGACGCCGGCCCAGGGCAGCCCGGAGCAGTTGGTTCGCCGGTATCTGTTGCAGAAGAAAATCGCTGTTTCCCATTGCTGCACCCTGCTGCGGCGCGATCTTCTGCTCAAGCGCCCTTATCCGCAAAGCCTGCGCTCGGGCGAGGATATACCGGTGTTTGCCTATGCCCTGGTCAGTGCTCCGGTTGCTCTGGTTCATCAGCCAATAGCGCGTATCTATAAGCACGCCGATAGCTTGCGCCATAGCCGTGCCGATGAAGAAAGCGTGGCCACAGGGTTGATCAAGGAAGTATTTGCGCACCTGCCGGACGAGTGCAGGTCTCTTCTGCCTCGCTATTCGGCTCAGGTCTATCTCTCGTTGTTCCGTGCCGCTCAACTGGCTGGCGATTACTCCGTAGCGCGTCGTTATTATCTGCGTGCTCTTCGTTTCAGTCCCTTGCAGGCTCTGAAGTGGAGTTACTTGCGCAAGGCGCTCAAGTTCGGGAAGCGCTGATGCGCATTCTGGTGCTGACCTGTACTCCGAGAGAACCCGACAACCGCCAGTTGTGGGAAGGGCTCAAGCGCTTTGCCGATGTGGAAGTGCGCCACGTTGACCGTGACCAGCACAAACAGTTGGGCCGTGTATTGAGTGCGATCGATTTCTCGCTCTATGACAGGGTCGTGGTTGATCTGCTCTTCCGATACCTGTGCAAGCAGGCTCGCCAGCTCAAGCGTATTTCAGGGTTGCTGATCTACGAGGAAGACGCCTGCCAGGAATTCATTTCCGGCTCTCGGTGGCAGGGAAAATTCTCTGCTTTCTATCGCAAGATTCCCCACGCCAAAATAATCATGACGGGCTTTTGGGTGGCCGAGCGCTTTCGGGAACTGGGCGTTGATACCCGTTTTCTGGCCAAGGGTTATAACTCTTCCTCGCTGTATGCCAATGGTGCCGAGCGCGATATCGAACTAGGGTTCATCGGTCGTCTGGGCAGTGATACATACCGTGAGCGGCGTGATTTCCTGCAGCAGGCTGTTGATCGTTATCAGCTTGAGCTCATGCGAACTGCGCCCGGCGATGAGTATCGTGAAGCGCTCAATCGCATTCGAGTATTTGTCAGTGCCGATATCGGGCTTGGCGAATATATGGCGAAAAACTTCGAGGCCATGGCTTGCGGTTGTGTATTGCTGGCCTACCGCCAAGGGCACGGTGAAGAGCAGGCTCTTGGGCTTGAGGATGGCGTCAACGTCATGCTCTACAGTGACGATAACGAGTTCTCGGAGAAGCTGGCTTTGTTACGCAACGACCCCGCACTACTTGCCCGTATAGCGGAACAGGGGATGCTTTTCGCGAGGCAGCATCTTGATTACTTCAAGCAGTCTGAAGTTGTTTTTCAGCATCTATCGGGTGAGTTTTCGGCGGGCGGCCCGATGAGTCTTCTTGACCGGTTAGTGCTTAAGCTTTTCTCTAAAGGATAACCGTACTTGCTGATCCGCCCTCTCGCATCGGGAGAGGGCTTGTCTCAGGCGGCTGTCTTGGTCGCTGCCAGCTCATAAGAGCGCATCAGCTCTTCCCACGGAAAGTCGGAAATCTTGCTGCGTCGCAGGTAGTTCTGCAGATGCTGGAAGTTGCGTCTGACCATCGATTTGCTTAGCGGCTTTCTCTTGAAGCGGGTGTCGAGGAAGTCGATCAGCCCAAAACCCTGGTCGGGCGTACGCAGCACATTGCCAAGGTGCAATGAGCGGAAATAGATGCCACGTTGATGCAGGAAATGGATGTACTGGGCAAGCTCGGGCAGCAGATTCATGAAGGCTTCAAACGACTGCTTGTAGAGTGAGTCCAGCGGGGTGCCTGGCAAGGGTTGATAAAGGCATGCGCTGATACCTTTTGCAGGTTCTACCCAGAAAACATCATTGACCTGTGGCGTGCTGATGCCTCGTTCGCGCAGGCGACAGCTTTGCTGATAAAAGCGCTGTGCATCGGGGTTCAGGCGAACCAGCAGTGGATGGCGCCTGCTGCGAAAAATCTTCAATAGCTCACCGCTGGCAAGGCTGATGACCTTGGGGCCATGGCTGTCTTTTTCCAGTACGGTCCCTTCGGTTAGCCAATCTTGCATTTGGTTCGCTGTTACAATGCGCATCTGTCTCTCTTTTGAATGGTACGGGGCGCGTTAATGGCCAGTTCTACCCAGCAGTCAAGCATGAAAATCTATCTGAGATTGTTGAAATACGTGCTCCCCTACTGGAGGGCGTTTGCCGTCAGTATCATTGGCTTTCTTTTGTTCGCCTCCAGTCAGCCGATGCTGGCCGACATGCTCAAACACTTTCTCAACGCCTTGCAGGAGCCGGACGGCACCAAGTTTCTCGGTGTGTCGCTGATCCTCGGGGTGCCGCTGCTGATTGTACTCATTGCGGTCTACCAAGGCATAGGCTCATTTTTGGGTAACTATTACCTGGCCAAAGTGGCTCGCGGGGTTGTTCATGACCTGCGTTGCTCCTTGTTCGATAACCTGCTGACCCTGCCAAACCGTTATTTCGATAACCACAATTCCGGCCACTTGATTTCACGTATCACCTACAACGTGACCATGGTGACCGGTGCGGCCACCGATGCAATCAAAGTGGTGATTCGTGAAGGGTTCACGGTTGTATTCCTGATCGGTTACCTGCTGTACAGCAACTGGAAAATGACCCTCGTCATGCTGGCCATCCTGCCGATCATCGCGGTCATGGTCAGCAGCGCCAGCAAGAAATTTCGCAAGCAAAGCAAGAAAATCCAGGAAGCGATGGGCGACGTTACCCATGTCGCCTCAGAGGCGATTCAGGGTTATCGGGTTGTACGCAGTTTCGGCGGAGAGACCTACGAGAAGCAGCGTTTTCAGGATGCCAGCGCCAGCAACATGAACCGCAGCCTCGGCATGACCCGCACGCAGTCCATCTACACGCCCATGCTGCAGCTTGTCATTTATGTGGCGATGGCGATTCTGATGTATCTGGTGCTGTACATGCGTGGCGATGCTTCTGCTGGTGAACTGATCGCTTACATCACTGCGGCAGGCCTGTTGCCAAAGCCGATTCGTCAGCTTTCGGAAGTGAGTGCGACCATCCAGAAAGGCCTGGCGGCTGCCGAAAACATTTTCGAGCAACTGGACGAAGAGCCTGAAGTGGACAGCGGCACATGCGAGCAGGAACATGTTTCCGGTCGTCTGGAAGTGCGTAACCTGACGTTCGCCTATCCCAATGTCGAGACGCCGGTGCTCAAGGATATTTCCTTCACTGCCGAGCCGGGGCAGATGGTCGCGCTGGTGGGACGCTCGGGTAGCGGGAAATCCACACTGGCCAACCTGATTCCGCGTTTCTATCACCACAGCGAAGGGCAGATCCTTCTCGATGGTGTCGATGTAGAAGATTACAAACTGAACAATCTGCGCCAGCACATCGCGCTGGTGAACCAGCAGGTCACCTTGTTCAACGATACCGTCACCAACAACATCGCCTACGGTGATCTTGCCGGTGCGCCCATCGAAGATGTGCAAAAGGCCGCCGAAGCCGCCTATGCCGCCGAGTTCATCGTACAGATGCCTCAGGGTTACGAGACCCTGGTGGGCGAGAACGGTGTTCTGCTTTCCGGTGGTCAGCGTCAACGTCTGGCGATTGCTCGTGCCCTGCTTAAGAATGCGCCGCTGCTGATCCTCGATGAAGCGACCTCGGCACTCGATACCGAATCCGAGCGCCATATCCAGGCTGCACTGGATGAAGTGGTCAAGGGCCGCACGACTCTGGTCATCGCTCACCGCCTGACGACCATCGAGAAGGCTGATCTGATCCTGGTCATGGACCGTGGCCAGATTGTCGAGCGCGGTACCCATGAGCAATTGCTTGCTCTCAATGGTTACTACGCGCGTCTTCACGAGAAGGATTTCAAGGAAGAAAGCGAGGGCGTTACAGGAGGCGCCCTTTGATTCTCGGGCATCTTCGCAGTTGGCGTGAACGTGGCTGGACCCCTATCGATGCAGAC
The DNA here is from genome assembly GCF_030580745.1 of Pseudomonas serbiensis. Classification (NCBI taxonomy): domain Bacteria; kingdom Pseudomonadati; phylum Pseudomonadota; class Gammaproteobacteria; order Pseudomonadales; family Pseudomonadaceae; genus Pseudomonas; species Pseudomonas serbiensis. Next base: position 23,360 of record NZ_JAUQOO010000007.1, on the reverse strand, counting down.
GAGTATGCCCAGGTCTGGGCGCGCTATGGTGGCAGCGTTGCCACCCATCCTCAGGTCATAGAACGATTGTCATCGCTGGTCGGTATTCCCGTGCGTTATCTGGGCGTAGTGCGCGATGGCCAGACAATTGCCGCGCTGCCTTCCTGGGGGCGTCATATTGCCCTTTCGCGTGATGTCACCAAGCGCAAAGGGTTGCGGGGCATGTTCGATCTGGGTAACTCCGAGATCATCCTGCCCGTGGCCCAGGATTGCAGCGTGCCAGTGCGGCACCGCATGCGCTATGTCTCGGAGCTCAACAGTGGCCGGATCGGCAACCTGCGCATCCAGTCCGAAGGTCTGGCGCTGGCCCGTCGCCCCGAGGAGTACAGCAAGAAGTTCCGTTATAACCAGCGCCGTGAACAACGCCTGCTGGAGGAAGCTGGCGGGCTGATCCGCCCGATGAGTGAACTGACCTCCCAGGAACAGGCGTCGATCTACGCCGATCTGTTTCACAAGCGCTGGGGGTTTGATGTGCCCGGCAAGGACCATCTGGTCGAGGTGTTTTCCCTTCTGCGGGAGTTCATGACAGGTTCTGTCGTGTACGTTGCCGACCGTCCTGCGGCCATACAGGTTCTGTACCGTGTCGAGGCTCCTGAATGGGTAAGTCTTGAGTACGTGAACGGCGGTGTCGATCCGCAGTTCAATGAGTTGAGCCCAGGCAGTGTTCTGAGTTTTGTGAACACTCAGGCTCAATGGGAATATGCAGATTCCCTAGGCAAACCCTTGCGTTATTCGTTTGGGCGCGCTGATCGGGAATACAAAAGCCGGTGGTGTAACACTCATCCGGTGTATCAGATTTAAAGATGAGGGCTGCCATGAGCGGGCGTAAGGACGAGTTGCTTAAACGCCACAGGCGACGCAAGCGTTACCTGGCCGTTTTGGTGCTGGGTGTACTGATTCTGGTAGGGGTTCTTGTGGCATGGTGGTTGCCGCCTGCGCTTGTGTTTCTGGCGTGGCTGGCTCACGAAGCCTGGTTTGCAGATCACTTGTTCTACGAGCCGGACAGCGACTACTGCTACGACTTCCCTGACAGTGCCCGAACCCTCGAAGTCGGATTGCGCAATGGCACGCTGGAACTGGCGGCCGGCACATCGCTGTCAGGCGGCGATACACTGATTCTGGCTGTCGAGTTGAAAGCCAGCTGGCTGGGACGCTGGCTTGATCCTTACGTGCGGCTGGGCAGTGATCGTCAGGATTTTGAGCGGGGTGTCGCAGGCAAGCGCTATTTGAACCTGTCCGGCCAGGAAGCGGCCTTGCTGCAAGGGACGCTTTCTTTTGCGCCATGCCGCTGCAAGTCCGTCGGCTCGCTCACGCTTTATGCCATGAGCAACCCCGATTACAGCGCTCAGTCGCTCCTGGTGCTGGCACCTCATGCCGATGATGCAGAGCTTGCTGCCTTCGGCCTTTACAGTCGCGCACCTGACGCTGCGATCATGACCCTGACTCAGGGCGAGATAGAAGCCGACAGTTATCGTCGTTTGGGGCTGGACCCTGTGCAAGCTGCGGTGCTCAAGGGGCGCTTGCGGACCTGGGATAGCCTGGCTGTGCCTTTATGGGGCGGTGTGGCTCAGGACCATTGTGTCCAGTTGGGTTATTACTGCCTGCGCCTTGCCGAAATGCAGGAGCAGCCGACAGTGCCGTTCGGGTCCCGTGAGTCTGGAGAAAGCGATATTCGTCTCTGGCGCCAGGCTTCGGCGTTTGCCTTGCCCTCCGAGGCCGATGGCCTTCCCACCTGGACGAATCTGGTGGCTGATATTGTGCGTGTTCTGGAACATTTCAGACCGCAAGTAGTTGTCACGCCGCATCTGGAGCTGGATCCTCACCGTGACCATGTCGCGGCGACCGAAGCGTTGCTGCAGGCCATTGAGTTGAGTGAGTGGCGACCCGCTACGTTGTTGTTGTATGCCAATCACTTGCATGACAATGATCGCTGGCCCATGGGACCTGCGGGGTATGGCATCGCCTTGCCACCTGCGACTGCTCCTGTGAAGCCATTGCCTGTCTGCAGCATCCTTCTGGATGATGCTCAACGCATTGACAAGGCAATGGCTCTGGCCATGCAGCATGACCTGCAGGATCCGCTGCCTTTCAAAAAGCAGGTCCGGCGGTGGATACAACAGTTACTGGCTGGCCGGCGCTGGCCTGCTACCGGAGATAACGAGTTTTTCCGCAAGGCTGTACGGCGGCATGAGTTGTTCTGGGTGCAGGACGTAAAGCCCCGGTCTTCCACTGAAAAGGTATAGCTGCTTGCTGGCGTCTTGAGCCAAATTGGCTATGTTATGATCCGCGTCGTTTTTTGCCCTCGGAGTTTCCATGAAGTTGTCCATGCCGCGTTTCGATCAAGCGCCTGTCCTTGTGGTCGGCGACGTCATGCTCGACCGTTACTGGCATGGTGGTACCTCACGGATCTCTCCTGAGGCGCCGGTGCCTGTAGTCAAGGTCGATCAGATCGAAGATCGTCCAGGCGGTGCTGCCAACGTTGCCCTGAACATTGCCGCTCTTGGCGCACCTGCTTCGCTGGTCGGTGTGACGGGCGAAGACGAGGCTGCCAACAGTCTGGCCAATAGCTTGAAGGCTGCCGGCGTGCGTGCGCACTTCCAGCGCATCGCCCATCAGCCGACCATCGTCAAGTTGCGGGTCATGAGCCGTCACCAGCAATTGCTGCGCATCGACTTCGAAGAACCCTTCATGACCGATGCTCTGGCCTTGAGCGTGGAAGTCGATACCTTGCTCGATGGCATCAAGGTGCTGGTGCTTTCCGATTACGGCAAAGGCGCGCTGAAAAACCATCAGGTGCTGATCAAGGCTGCGCGTGATCGTGGCATTCCGGTGCTGGCCGATCCCAAGGGCAAGGACTTTGCCATCTATCGCGGTGCCAGCCTGATTACTCCGAACCTGAGCGAGTTTGAGGCTATCGTCGGTCATTGTGTCGACGAAGGTGATCTGGTCGCCAAGGGCGCGCAGTTGATGCACGACCTGGAACTTGGTGCTCTGCTGGTGACACGCGGTGAGCATGGCATGACCCTGCTGCGCCCTGAGCACCCGGCCTTGCATCTGCCCGCTCGGGCCCGTGAAGTATTCGATGTGACCGGTGCCGGAGATACGGTCATTTCCACTCTGGCGGCTGCCATCGCTGCTGGCGAGGATCTGCCCCATGCCGTGGCTCTGGCGAATCTGGCAGCGGGCATCGTTGTCGGCAAGCTGGGTACTGCGGCGATCAGCGCCCCGGAGCTGCGGCGTGCTATCCAGCGTGAAGAAGGCTCCGAGCGTGGTGTCCTGGGGCTGGAGCAACTGCTGCTGGCCATCGACGACGCTCGCGCCCATCAGGAGAAGATCGTCTTCACCAATGGCTGTTTCGACATTCTGCATGCAGGGCATGTGACCTATCTGGAACAGGCTCGTGCTCAGGGTGATCGCCTGATCGTTGCGATCAATGACGATGCATCCGTCAGCCGCCTCAAGGGGCCGGGCCGCCCCATCAACAGCGTTGACCGCCGCATGGCCGTTCTGGCCGGTCTGGGTGCTGTGGACTGGGTGATCAGCTTCCCTGAAGGCACGCCTGAAAACCTGCTGCGCCACGTCAAACCGGACGTGCTGGTCAAGGGCGGGGATTACGGGATCGACCAGGTGGTCGGCGCTGAAATCGTCCAGGCCTATGGCGGTGAAGTGAAGGTGTTGGGGCTGGTGGAAAACAGCTCGACCACCGCCATTGTCGAGAAAATCCGCGGTCAGTGACGCGGACCACCCGTAGGAGCGCATTCATTCACGAAAGGCCATTTCGCGAATGAATGCGCTCCTACGGCTTATTTACTCAGGCTCTTGCGCGCCATTTGCAGTAACTCCTTGGCCTTGCCGGTCAGGTTGTTGAGGCTGCTCTTTCTGGGAGGTGGCGTCAGGCCTTGTTGCCGAAGCCAGTCTTTCCAGCGAATCCGCTCTTCATGCACCACCCAGCCATCCTGGGCGGCGAAGCTTTCTGCCAGGTACAGGCCGCGTGTACTGACCGGCGCCAGCTTGTCCTGCTTGAGGGTATAAAGCTCGGGCAGCGGCACTCCGTTTTCCAGAGGCATCAGGTACAGATCGGGCTTGCTGCGATTGAGGCGGGCGACCAGTTGCTCTTTTTCCAGGGTTTCATCCACATGAAACAGGCTCAGAGGGCGTGCTTCCTTGGGAATCTCCAGGCGCATGTCGTAGATCAGTTGCAGTGACGCTGTCGGTAAATGCACGTAGGCGCGAGGACGTTCGATCAGGGTCATGCTGCCGCAACGCACCGGTCGTGCCGCACCCGACAGAGAACTCAGGCGAAAAGGCATGGCCTCGCGATAATGCAGCGCTGCGGCATAAGGCGCCGGCAACCAGGTGTCGTTGAAGCGCCCGCTCAGCCAGCCTTGAGGCGTTTCTATCAGGCATTCTTCGGCGACTTCCTGAATGGCAGTGTGCAGCGGCAGGGTGATTTCGTGAGCCGGTACATAACCGGAAATCAGCTTGAGCACCACGTCGCCACGGTCCTGGCGTCGCTGCCTGACCAATACCCAGTAATCACGGTTCTGCCAGTGCAGGGTCAGCCGTATCGACACGCCCAGGTTGGCCAGTTCGGTTGCAAAGCGCTCGTTGTCCGGCACTTCGATCTTGCGGCGCCGCTGCAAGGTCTGGGAAAAATTCAACGGCATCCCGACGCTCTGATAACTCAGGCTCTCGGGAGTCGCTTCGACGAATAACGGCAGGGTCTTGAAGTCGCTGGGGTTTTTGCGGATCAGGGTTCGCGGCATATCGGCTCCTTCTTGCGTTGGGGTCGGCCGCCTACATCAGGCTTGACGGCGAATCACAGCAGCTGCACTTGCAACGTTATGGGCCAGATGCAGGGGATTGATGGTCCCGACAATAGCACTGGCAACACCCGGATGTTCAAACAGCAACTGAAAACTGGCCTGGACCGGGTCGACTCCGGGGCTCAGGCATATATGACCGCTGGCTAATGCTTTCTTCACCAGAATCCCTTTACCGTGGGCAGCAGCGTAGTCCAGAACCGGCTTTTCACCCTGCTCATTGAGATTGTAGGTGACCATCGCACAGTCGCCTTCGCGCAATGCCAGCAGGCCTCCTTCGACCGTCTTGCCGGAAAAGCCGAAGCCACGAATCTTGCCTTCGCGCTTGAGATCGGCCAGCGTCTGATAGACCTCTGTTTCGTTGAGAATCGCCAGATCGTTGCCGTCCGAATGCACCAGAACCAGATCGATGAAATCGGTTTCAAGACGTTTCAGGCTGCGCTCCACCGACAGTCGCGTGTGCCCGGCGCTGAAGTCATGGCGCGATTGCCCGCTCTCGAACTCTTCTCCGACCTTGCTGACAATCACCCAGTCCTGACGCTGGCCGCGTAGCAGCGGGCCAAGGCGTTCTTCGCTGGTGCCGTAGGCCGGTGCCGTGTCGATCAGGTTGATGCCCATGTCGCGGGCCATCTTCAACAGCATTTGTGCTTGCTGATCGTCGGGGATCGTGAAGCCATTGGGGTACTTCACGCCTTGATCGCGGCCCAGTTTGACGGTGCCCAGGCCCAGTGGCGAAATGCTCAGGCCGGTGCTGCCCAACGGGCGATGCAGGTCATGCAGGGTTTTGACGGTCATGGCAGCAGTTGATCCCAGACAGGTATCGCCAGAGGCGGTTTGGGCAGGTCGGTCGTGGATGGCTGAGGCGTCGGATGGATGCCATCGTTCGACAGGGCTGCCAGGACGCGGTCGGAAAAGTCCGGTGCCAGGGCCAGTTTGGTCGGCCAGCCGACCATGAGGCGCTGCTGGACATCCAGAAAGGCGTTGTCTGGACGCACCAGGCCTGATTGAGCCGGTTCTGCCCGATCGACACGCAAGGTGGCCCACTGCGCCTGGCTCAGGTCGATCCATGGCAGGAGCGACTCCAGCTCCTTGCGGGCTGTTGCGATCTGGGCGGCGGGTTCGCGGGCCACGCCATCGGCTTCGGCAAGGTCGCCGCCCAGATACCAGACCCACTGACCATCGGCCGCAGGATGAGTGGTGACGGTAATGCGCGGCTTGGGGCCGCCGCCCAGGCAATGAGCGTACAACGGCTTCAGGGTCGGGCCTTTGACCAGCACCATATGCAAGGGGCGGCGCTGCATCCTGGGCTGGGAAATGCCCAGGGTTTCAAGCAGGTCCGCATTGCCCGGACCGGCGCTGAGCACCACTCGCTGAGCGCGGATCTCGCGACCATCCACACGCAAGCCTGCCAGCTCGCCATTGTCATGCAGGGGTTCGATCTGCTGAGCGGCGAGCAGGCTGTCACCGGCCAGCTCGGCAAGACGCTCGATCAGGCTGGGGACATCGACCACCAGTTCGGCCAGTCGATACACCTTGCCTTTGAATTTCGGGTTTTGCAGCGCGGGCGGCAGTTGCTCGCCCTTGACCTGATCCACGCGCCCGCGCACAGCCTTGCTGGCGAAGAAGCTGGTCAGGTTGCCGGCGATGGTGCCGGGCGACCATAGATAGTGGGCCTCGGACAGCAGACGAACACCCGACAGATCCAGCTCGCCTGTGCCATTGAGGGATTCACGCCAGCGGCGCGGCATGTCGGCAATCGCTTCGGAGGCACCTGACAGCGCACCATGCAGAGCGTACTTGGCACCGCCATGGATGATGCCCTGTGACTTCAGGCTTTGCCCGCCACCCAGGCTCGCGCTTTCTACCAGGACTGTCGAGAACCCTTGACGACGTAACCGGGCATTGAGCCAGAGACCGGCAACACCGCCTCCGACAATCAGGACGTCAGTGGAAATAACAGATGGCATGGACACCTCAGTGGCGTGAAGAATGGGCCATTATAGGGGATCGCGATTTCAATGCCCGGCGGTTTTCGAGAACAACTGGATGACCACCACCCCGAGCACGATCATTCCCATGCCCAGCAAGGCCGGAAGATCCAGTTTCTGACCATAGATAAAGAACGCCGCGATACTCACCATGACGATCCCCATGCCTGACCAGATGGCATAGGTAATGCCCACCGGAATTGTGCGCATCACCAGAATCAGCATCCAGAAGGCAATGCCGTAGCCGGCGATCACCAGCAGCAAAGGCAGCGGTGTGCTCAGACCTTTGACGGCTTTCATGGATGTGGTGGCGATGACTTCGGCGCAGATCGCGATGGCCAGCAGATAGTAGGCAGTCATGGTGTCTCTCCTTGGGGGCTGCGTATCTTAGCGATTTCTTCCGGCGGCCATGGCATTGCGTGCGCCACGGGCAAGTGTGTTCACGCCTGCACGAGGTCGTGGCTTTGATGAGGCGTGCTGATAAACTCCGCGCCCATGAATAGAACTCTTTATACCCTGTTGTTTCATCTTGGCTTGCCGCTGGTTGCCCTGCGGCTGTGGTTGCGAGCACGCAAGGCGCCTGCGTATCGCCAGCGAATCGGCGAGCGTTTTGCTATCGGCCTGCCTGCGATGCAGCGTGGTGGCATCTGGGTGCATGCGGTGTCGGTGGGCGAGAGCATCGCCGCGGCTCCCATGATTCGTGCCTTGCTGGCGCAATACCCGGCGTTGCCGATTACTGTGACCTGCATGACTCCGACAGGTTCGGAGCGGATCAAGGCGATGTTCGCCAATGAGCCACGGATCCAGCACTGTTATCTGCCTTATGACCTGCCTTGGGCGGCGGGACGCTTTCTGGATCATGTGCAGCCTCGCCTCGGCATCATCATGGAAACCGAGTTATGGCCCAATCACATTCACCAGTGTGCCAGGCGCAATATTCCCGTGGTGCTCGCCAATGCGCGGCTGTCGGAGCGCTCGGCTCGTGGCTACGCTCGCTTTGCAGGGCTGACCCGCCCGATGCTGGCAGCCATGAGCTGGTTTGCCGTGCAGACCGAAGCGGAGGCCCAGCGCTTTCGTGATCTGGGCGCACGTCCTGAATGCGTGACGGTGACCGGCTCGATCAAGTTCGACCTGATTATCGATCCGCAGCTTCCCGTTCAGGCTGCACAACTGCGCGAGCAGTGGCAGGCGACGCAGCGGCCGGTCTGGATTGCAGCAAGCACCCATGCTGGCGAAGACGAAAGCGTACTGGCGGCCCATCGTCAGTTGCTGTCGAGCCATCCTGATGCCTTGCTGATTCTGGTGCCGCGCCATCCCGAGCGTTTCGACAGCGTGCATGCCTTGTGTCAGCAGCAAGGTTTCACAACCGTGCGGCGCTCATCCGGGCAGGCAGTCACGCCTGATACGTCAGTGCTGCTGGGCGACACCATGGGTGAACTGCTGTTTCTGTATGCGCTGGCAGACAACGCCTTCGTCGGCGGCAGCCTGGTGCCCAATGGCGGACACAACCTGCTGGAGCCCGCGGCACTGGCCAAGCCCGTGCTGAGCGGTCCGCACCTGTTCAACTTCCTGGAAATTGCCGCCTTGCTGCGTCAGGCCGGGGCGCTGGAAGAGGTGAGTGACTCGGTTGCGCTGGCGGTAGCGGTGCAGCGTCTGTTCGATCAGCCAAAACTGGCGCGGACCATGGCCGATGCCGGGACGGGAGTTATGAAGGCTAATCAAGGCGCGTTGCAGCGCCTGCTGGATGGAGTTGCCCTGCGTTTGTAGGAGCGACTTCATTCGCGAATTTGGCCTTCGCGAATGAATTCGCTCCTACACCCGAGCTTGGCATTTACTGTCGCTGTGCCGGTTTCTCGAAATTCTTCTGCGCCGCTGCAGCCAGATCCGGTGGCAGGAAATCCTTGTCCGGGTTGTAGTCGGATTTCAGGTAGCGTGACAGGTCCTGCAAGTCTCCCGGGCTCAGGGTGCCAGCCGCCTGTTTCAGGCGCAGGTTGTCGATGATGTAGTCATAGCGGGTGTTGTTGTAATTACGCACCGAGGCATAGAGCTGACGCTGTGCATCGAGCACGTCGACGATATTGCGGGTCCCGACCTGATAGCCGATTTCCGTGGCTTCCAGAGCACTCTGGTTGGAGATGATCGACTGCTTGCGAGCCTGCACCTGTTCCACATCGGTGTTCACGGCCCGGTGCAGGTTGCGGGTGTTTTCCACCACCTGACGGCGCAGGCTTTCACGGCGCTGTTCGCTCTGGGTCAGGCGGGAATAGGCTTCGCGTACTTGCGAACTGGTCAGGCCGCCGCTGTAGATCGGGATATTCAACTGCACGCCGATGCTGCGTTGTTCCACATCGCCGCCATAGTTGCGGCCCGTGTAGTTCGGGTTGCTGAAGCCCAGTGCGTCGTTGTCGCCGCGCTGGTAAGTAGCGACCGCATCAAGTGTCGGCGCGTGACCTGCCTTGCGCTGGCGCAGGGTTTCCTCGGCGGCGCTGACGGCATAGTTGCTGGCCAGCAGGTTCAGGTTCTGTTGGGCGGCGGTATCGACCCAGGCCTTGGCATCGTTGGGGATCGGGGCCAGTACCGGCAAGGTGTGGACGATGCCTTCGATGGAGTTGTATTCGCGATTGGTCAGCGTCACCAGCGCCTGGAAGGCATCGTCCACTTGACGCTTGGCAATGATCCGGTTGGCCCGTGCGGTGTCGTAGCTGGCCTGGGCCTGCAAGACATCGGTCTTGTCGGAAAGGCCGACATCGAACCGTTCGTTGGCCTGATCCAGCTGGCGCTTGAAAGCCGCCTCTTCAGCCTTGGTCGACGCCAGGTTGTCCTGGGCGCGCAATACCGCGAAATAACTCTGGGCTGACTCCAGGATCAGGTTCTGCTCGGTGGCCGAGAGTTCAAGGGCCGCCTGTTCATTGACGGCTTCGGCGGCCTGCAACTGGAACCAGCGATCGGCGCGGAAGATCGGCTGGCTCAGGGTCGCCTGATAGACCGTGCCGCTGCGGGTGGCAATGGCGCTGGGCTGGTCGATGCTGGTGCGGGTGTTGTTGGCCTGAGCACTGGCTGAAAGGTTGGGCAGCAAGCCGGCGCGGGCCTGGGGCACCACTTCCTTGCGGGCGTCGTAATCGGCGCGTGCCGCTGCAAGGTCGGCGTTGTTGTCCACGGCTTGCTGGTAGACATTCACCAGCCCGGTCTTGGTCGGAAGAGGCGCATCCGCTGCCCGTGCCTGTACGCTGCAGGCACACGACACGGCAATGACCAACGAAAGTTTGCGCAACATGATGCATTCCCTGTTCATGGTAATGATGCCGGTTTGATGCAAAACCGGGTTAGCGAGTGTAGAGCCAGAACTTGACTGCAACAATCGGCTATTGGCCATTTATCGCTGGCGGCATAAATAGGCTGGTGTTTGCAGGGCCGACCATCATAGACTTGCGACGTTCTTGTCGGGGTGCCTTGCTGTGAGGCTGAGATCGGTTAAACCGGATCCCGTTGAACCTGATCAGGTTAGCGCCTGCGTAGGGAACAAGATTTCTCGTCTCCCGGCGAGTCCTCTTGAGTGTCGTCCGGGGTCGGCTGTTCAAAAAATGAACAGTAACACGCCCGTCGATACTCAGCACCTGTCAGGGTGCGTCCGTCCGTTTATCAGGTTACTCCGACAATAAAACCGTCTGGAGAGCCGTGATGAGTACAAAAGCAAAAAACGCCCCCCACTTGAGTGAGTCCGCCCAGGTCGATTCTGGATCGGTACAACCTTTTACCCGCTCGCAGAAAGTCTATGTCCAGGGATCTCGCCCCGATATCCGCGTGCCGATGCGCGAGATCACCCTTGATGTGACGCCCACTGACTTCGGCGGCGAAATCAACGCTCCGGTCACGGTTTACGACACCTCAGGCCCTTACACCGACCCCAATGTGGTCATCGATGTGCGCAAAGGCCTGGCCGACGTCCGTTCGGCCTGGATCGACTCGCGCAACGATACCGAGCGTCTGGCCGGCCTGAGTTCCCACTTCGGCCAGCAACGCCTGGACGATCCCGAGCTGACAGCCCTGCGCTTCGCCCACGTGCGTAACCCGCGTCGTGCAAAGGCGGGCGCCAATGTCAGCCAGATGCACTATGCGCGTCAGGGGATTATTACTGCCGAGATGGAATACGTCGCCATCCGCGAAAACATGAAGCTTCAGGAAGCACGCGCTGCGGGGCTGCTGAAACAACAGCACGCCGGCCACAGTTTCGGCGCCAGCATCCCGAAGGAAATCACCGCTGAATTCGTGCGTGAAGAAATCGCCCGTGGTCGCGCAATCATCCCGGCCAACATCAACCACGTCGAGCTGGAGCCGATGATCATCGGCCGTAACTTCCTGGTGAAGATCAACGGCAATATCGGCAACAGCGCGCTGGGTTCTTCCATCGAAGAAGAAGTGGCCAAGCTGACCTGGGGCATTCGCTGGGGGTCGGACACGGTCATGGACCTGTCCACCGGCAAGCACATCCATGAAACCCGTGAGTGGATCATCCGTAACTCGCCGGTCCCGATTGGCACCGTGCCTATCTATCAGGCGCTGGAAAAGGTCAACGGCGTGGCCGAAGACCTGACCTGGGAACTGTTCCGCGACACCCTGATCGAGCAGGCCGAGCAGGGCGTCGATTACTTCACGATCCATGCCGGCGTGTTGCTGCGCTACGTACCTTTGACCGCCAAGCGCGTCACCGGGATCGTGAGCCGTGGTGGTTCGATCATGGCCAAGTGGTGTCTGGCGCATCACAAGGAAAACTTCCTCTATACGCATTTCGAGGAAATCTGCGAAATCATGAAGGCCTATGACGTCAGCTTCTCGCTGGGCGATGGCCTGCGCCCCGGTTCGATTGCCGACGCCAACGACGAAGCCCAGTTCGGTGAACTGGAGACCTTGGGCGAGCTGACCAGGATTGCCTGGAAGCACGACGTCCAGACCATGATCGAAGGCCCGGGCCACGTGCCGATGCAACTGATCAAGGAGAACATGGACAAGCAGCTCGAGTGCTGCGACGAAGCGCCGTTCTACACCCTAGGCCCGCTGACCACGGATATCGCGCCCGGTTATGACCACATCACGTCCGGCATCGGTGCGGCGATGATCGGCTGGTTCGGTTGCGCAATGTTGTGCTACGTGACGCCCAAGGAACACTTGGGGCTGCCGAACAAGGATGACGTGAAAACCGGGATTATCACCTACAAGATCGCAGCCCACGCGGCGGACCTGGCCAAAGGTCATCCGGGCGCGCAGATCCGTGACAATGCCTTGAGCAAGGCGCGTTTCGAGTTTCGCTGGGAAGACCAGTTCAACCTCGGCCTGGACCCGGACACCGCTCGTTCGTACCACGACGAAACCCTGCCCAAGGATTCGGCCAAGGTCGCACACTTCTGCTCCATGTGCGGGCCGAAGTTCTGCTCGATGAAGATCACTCAGGAAGTGCGCGAGTACGCGGCCAACCAGAAAATCGCGGCGGTCGACCTGTCCGTGGAAGAAGGAATGCGTGAGCAGGCGGAGCGTTTCAAGCAGGAAGGCAGCCAGCTTTACAAGAAAGTCTGATCAACTGGTGGGAGCGAATTCATTCGCGAATTTTCGCGACTGAAGTCGCTCCTACAGATTTTCAGCCGCGGCCGGGGAACAGATCCGGCCTGATAACCCCATTGAGCTGCGGATAAGGAATCTTCAGCTCGATATGGCCCATGGAGTAGGGCGCAATGGTGGTCACCGGGTATTTCAGAATCACCGAGCCATACGTCAGGGCAATGTTGGGCGTCCTCTTGAACGGCCAGGTCTGCATGAACTCACTGTCCTGATTCATCTTGGTAGAAACCAGCCATGCCTGATGGGCCAGCTCGGCCTTTTCCCAGAACTCGTTTTCCTTGCCTGGAACTACCATATCGGCCAGGGTCAGGACTTTCTGCTGCTGGCGTGAGTAGTTGATGAACGCTCTGCCAGGGTTGCCATGGGCACCGCCGGTGTCCAGATAACTCGACAGCTCGACCACCACGATACCGTCATGCTGTTCGCGTACCTTGGCTTGCAGATAGCTGCTGTTGCGACCTGTGGCGCGGCTCAGAAACTGTTCCTGATAATCCTTGATCGAGGCCGGCAGCGGTGCGCCTGAATCCGTGCGGGTCAGTTGCAGCAAGGTCTTCTGGACAATGGCGTCCAGCCTTGGCTCATCGGGAAAGTGTACGGTGTCGACATTGACCAGCGGGCAATCGGTGGTGGTGCAACCTGGCTTTATCAGCTCGGAAGCATCGCGCTGGACTTGCAGCGGGGTGCGCATGTTGGGCGTGAAAATGCTTTGGCAGGCAGCCAGCATCAGGCCCAGACAAGCCAGTGAAGTGATCCTCAATAACGACATGTTGGTCCTTGGCGATATCAATGGAGGCGGTTGCGTTGTTCGCATGCAGGCTGCTTGGACTGCAAACAACGTCTTCGGTTCGCCACTTGGCGGATTAGAAGTGTTTTAGGCCATGGCCGTCTACCCTGCATCTTCAAGGGGGCTGCATCCGGGAGTCGATGCGCGTTAGGATGGCCCGAAGTCAAAGATGGTCGTAAGCGAGAAACCTATGCCTCAGAACACCCGATCAACGCCAGCGGCTTTTGAGATCACCCGGCGCGAAAGCTGCTTCCGGGGCTTCTACAAGCTCGACAAGTTGTACCTGCGCCACGAGCTGTTTGCCGGTGGCCTGGGCAAGGAAATCAGCCGCGAACTGTTCGTTCGTCATGATGCCGTCTGCGTGCTGCCTTATGACGCCAGGCGTGATGAAGTGGTGCTGATCGAGCAGTTTCGCGTGGGCGCACTTGAAAAGAGTACCAACCCCTGGCTGATCGAGCTGGTGGCCGGATTGATCGACAAGGATGAACAGCCGGAAGAAGTTGCTCATCGCGAAGCAGAGGAGGAAGCTGGGCTTGTCTTCAGCGCGTTATGGCCGATAACCAAGTACTTCCCTTCGCCCGGTGGCAGTGACGAATTCGTTCATCTGTTCATGGGGCAGTGTGACAGTCATGGGGCAGGCGGATTGCACGGGCTTGAGTCCGAGGGCGAAGATATCCGCGTAACGGTCTGGTCGTTCGACGATGCGATACAAGCCGTGGCTGACGGACGAATCATGAATGCGGCAACGATCATTGCTTTGCAATGGCTGGCGTTGAACCGCGCTGAAATAAGGGGGTTATGGTCGTGAATCTTTTGCGCGAGCGCTACCGTGTCGATCTTGCCGGGCTACAGGCGGCGTGCGAGGCCAACTACGCGCGCTTGATGCGTCTGCTTCCCGACATGCGTAACCAGAAAAGCTCGCGCCGGGTGGCGGTGACTCAGGGCGACCAGATGCTTGGCGTCCTGGCTGTCGAAGTGCTGCTCGACTGCCCGTACACCACAACCCTGCAAGTCCGCCAGGAACACAGCCTGCCCTGGCTGCCGGTCCCGCGCCTTGAAGTCCAGGTCTACCACGATGCGCGTATGGCCGAAGTCATCGGTGCCGAGCATGCCCGACGTTTTCGGGGGATTTATCCGTACCCCAATGCCGACATGCATCAACCTGACGAAAAGGCGCAGCTCAACCTCTTTCTGGGCGAGTGGCTGAGCCACTGTCTGGCGTGTGGTCACGAGTTTGAAGCGGTACGCTGAAACCTGCCTGCTCTGCCAAATGTGATCCAGGTCCATTTTCCTGATTTACCTGCCTCTTCCCGCATCTCATAATCGCGCTGAATTCGCTCAAGGAGACGGCCTTGCCGAGCGCATCCCGATCATCATCAGTTTTAGTGGTGCAACTGTCCGACAGCCATTTGTTTGCTGAAACGGACGGTACGTTGCTGGGCATGAATACCCGCGATAGTCTGGAAAAGGTCGTTGAGCTGGTACTGGCCGAGCAGCAAGGCATCGACCTTGTGATTGCCAGTGGCGATGTTTCCCAGGACGGCAGCGTGGAGTCCTATCAGGCGTTTCGTCAGATCAGCGAACAGATCGCAGCCCCTGCGCGCTGGTTTCCCGGTAATCACGATGAATTGCCGCAAATGGCTCATGCCGCGCAGCACAGTGACCTTCAGGAACCTGTGGTAGATGTCGGCCGCTGGCGAGTCACGCTGCTGGATTCGGCGGTGCCCGGCTCGGTGCCCGGTTTCCTGCAGGAACAGCAATTGCAATTGCTGGAGCAGTCCTTGACCGAGGCGCCGGATCGACATCATCTGGTTTGCCTGCACCATCATCCGGTGCCAATCGGCTGTGACTGGATGGCGCCTATCGGTTTGCGTAATGCCGACGCACTGTTCGCAGTGCTGGACCGCTTTCCCCAGGTACGTGCCGTGCTGTGGGGGCATGTGCATCAGGCGTTCGATCAGCAGCGTAACGGGGTGAGGCTACTGGCTTCGCCGTCCACCTGTATCCAGTTCGCGCCGGGCAGTGTGGATTTCACCCTCGATACCGCCGCGCCGGGCTATCGCTGGCTGCGCCTGCATGATGACGGGCAGCTTGAAACCGGCGTTTCCCGTGTTGTCGGCATGCAATTCAAAGTCGACTATGGCGGCACCGGCTATTGAGCGCTGTCGAACGACGCATTCCAGTAAGGCCTTGAGTCGTACATCCCTGTAAACTACGTGGTTTTGTTCCGGGCTTCGGGAGAGACGGCTTGATCAGCGACACACCAACATTGCTGTACATTCATGGCCTGAACAGCTCGGCTCTGTCGAAAAAGGCCACCCTGTTGATCGCCCTGATGAACTCATTGGGTGTGGGGGAGCAACTGCTTGTACCTGAACTGCACCACCATCCACGTCAGGCCATGGCTCAACTGGAGTCCGCAATCCAGGCGCTTGGGCGGCCTTTGCTGGTCGGCAGCTCGCTCGGCGGCTACTATGCGACTCATTTGGCGCATCGGCACGGCCTCAAGGCGGTCCTGATCAATCCGGCTGTCAATCCGCACCAGTTGTTCGATGGCTACCTCGGTACCCAGCAAAACCTGTATACCGGTGAGAGCTGGGAATTGACCCGCGACCACATAACGGCATTGGCGGAGCTTGAAGTACCGGCTCCACTGGACCCTGAGCGTATTCAGGTATGGTTGCAGACCGGTGATGAAACCCTTGATTACCGCCGCGCCGAAGCGTTTTACCGCGCCTGCGCACTGCGTATCCAGGCCGGTGGCGACCACAGTTATCAAGGCTTTGCCGAGCAGATGCCGGCTTTGCTGAGTTTTGCCGGATTTGCGCCCGATCTGTTGCGGGCAATTGATCTATCCAGGTTGTAATCGCAGGAAATTGCGCTGTGTCCCAGACACCGCGCTGTTGTGCAAGCAAACGCGCTCCTGCATATCCATGAATTATTGATGATGAGAACCCATGGCCAATCCCAGCGCTAGCTCTTATAACGCAGACGCCATCGAAGTCCTCTCGGGCCTCGACCCGGTTCGCAAGCGTCCGGGCATGTACACCGACACCGCGCGGCCGAATCACCTTGCCCAGGAAGTGATCGACAACAGTGTCGACGAAGCGCTGGCTGGCCATGCCAGATCGGTCCAGGTGATCCTCCACGCCGACAACTCGCTGGAAGTGTCCGACGACGGTCGCGGCATGCCGGTGGACATTCACCCCGAAGAAGGTGTGTCCGGTGTTGAACTGATCCTCACCAAGCTGCACGCCGGGGGCAAGTTCTCCAACAAGAACTATCAGTTTTCCGGCGGCCTGCACGGTGTCGGGATTTCCGTTGTCAACGCGCTTTCGACTCAGGTCCGGGTTCGGGTCAAGCGTGATGGCAATGAGTACGAGATGACCTTTGCCGACGGCTTCAAGGCCTCGGAACTGGCCGTTGTCGGCACTGTGGGCAAGCGTAATACCGGCACCAGCGTATATTTCGCGCCGGACCCCAAGTATTTCGACAGCCCCAAATTCTCCGTCAGCCGCCTCAAGCACGTGCTCAAGGCAAAGGCGGTACTGTGTCCGGGGCTGCTGGTCAGCTTCGAGGACAAGTCCACTGGCGAAAAGGTCGAGTGGCATTATGAAGACGGCCTGCGTTCCTATCTTCAGGATTCGGTCACCGAGTTCCTGCGCCTGCCGGACGAGCCGTTCTGCGGCAGCTTCGCGGGTAACAAGGAAGCCGTGGACTGGGCTTTGCTCTGGCTGCCCGAGGGTGGCGACAGTGTTCAGGAAAGCTACGTCAACCTGATCCCGACCGCGCAGGGCGGTACCCATGTCAACGGACTGCGCCAGGGCTTGCTGGACGCGATGCGTGAGTTCTGTGAGTTCCGCAACCTTCTGCCGCGTGGCGTGAAGCTGGCACCGGAAGACGTCTGGGAGCGGATTGCCTTCGTGCTGTCGATGAAGATGCAGGAGCCGCAGTTCTCAGGCCAGACCAAAGAGCGTCTGTCGTCCCGTGAGGCGGCAGCCTTTGTTTCCGGCGTTGTGAAGGATGCTTTCAGCCTGTGGCTTAACACTCACTCCGAACTGGGCCTGCAACTGGCGGATCTGGCGATCAACAACGCCGGTCGTCGCCTGAAAGCCAGCAAGAAAGTCGAGCGCAAGCGCATCACTCAAGGGCCTGCGCTGCCCGGCAAACTGGCCGACTGTGCCGGACAGGACCCGGCGCGTTCCGAGCTGTTCCTGGTGGAAGGTGATTCCGCAGGTGGTTCAGCCAAGCAGGCGCGGGACAAGGAATTCCAGGCGATCCTGCCGTTGCGCGGCAAGATCCTCAACACCTGGGAAGTCGATGGTGGCGAAGTATTGGCCAGCCAGGAAGTCCACAATATCGCGGTTGCCATCGGTGTCGATCCGGGGGCTGCCGATATCAGCCAGTTGCGTTACGGCAAGATCTGCATCCTCGCCGACGCCGACTCGGACGGGCTGCACATCGCGACGCTGCTGTGTGCGCTGTTCGTCCAGCATTTCCGCCCTCTGGTGGATGCGGGTCATGTGTATGTCGCCATGCCGCCGCTGTACCGCATCGATCTGGGCAAGGAAATCTTCTATGCCCTGGATGAAAGCGAGCGTGACGGCATTCTGGATCGTCTGGTGGCCGAGAAGAAACGTGGCAAGCCACAGGTCACCCGATTCAAAGGCCTGGGCGAGATGAACCCGCCACAGCTGCGTGAAACCACCATGGACCCGAACACCCGGCGTCTGGTGCAGCTCACGCTGGATGACTTCGCCGCGACCTCTGAAATCATGGACATGCTGCTGGCCAAGAAACGCGCTGGCGATCGCAAGACCTGGCTTGAATCCAAAGGCAACCTTGCCGAGGTCCTGACTTGACGAGAAATTGGCTTGCCGCCCTGATGCTGGTGACTGCACCGGCTTTTGCTGCGCCCTTTGAAGAGCTGAAACTGGTGTCCGAGCATCCGGTTGATGGCATGACTGGTGGCAATCTGTCAGGGCTGGCGATGTGCAATGGGCGGCTGTGGACTGTCTCGGATCGTGACGACACCCTGCTTTATAGTCTCGATACCTCGAAGACCACCTGGGTGGCTGAGCCGCACACTATGGTCGTGCCTGAGCCGGTCAGCTATTTGCCCTTGAATCTGCGCTCCATGGCCAGCCTGTCGTCGGTAGTGCGTGGCGGCAGCATGGACTTTGAAGGCGTGAGCTGCGATGCCGCTGGTAATCGCTATCTGGTCAGTGAAGCTCACGGCACGGTTTTGAAAGTGCCTGTCACGGGTGAGCCTGTCTGGCTCGATCTGCCAGAAGCGATGGTGGATCAGGCTCGCGCTCAAGGCATGCTGCAACGTTTCAATGCAATATTCGAAGGCATTGCCGTCAATGCGGCGGGTGACCGGATCTGGCTGGCGGCCGAACGCGAGAGTCGCGGCTTATTAGTAGTGCGGCGTGAACAGGATAAGTGGAGCTGCAAGGAAAGCTGCGTGTTGCTTGCAGATCCCGGACAAGTCACCCCTCCACCGCAGTTGAAGGGCGACAAGTTATCCACAAAGGATTTCTCGGATATTTCACTGTTCAACGGCAAGTTGTACACCCTTGAGCGCTCGGTCTATCGCATCTGCCGCCGGACGCTGGAAACGGCCAAGGTCGAGCGCTGCTGGTCCTTCGCCAGTGAAGCCTTGCTGCCTAAGCGTGTCTACGATCAGCCTTATGGTTTGACTGAGGCCTTGGTGGTGGATGAAACCGGTGCCTGGATCGGTATCGACAATAACTTCAGCGCCCGTGCCGACGGCGAGAAACGCCCGATTGTCTGGCGCTTTGCAGCGCCGGCTGGTGGCTGGAGCGCCACGCAATGAATCAGCCGCTTCCCGGCAAGCGTGCTGGCAAGATCCTGATGTTCCTTGCCTGGGGCGCCGGGCTGTTTCTGGCCACGCGCTTTTTCGGCGACTGGGAAGACCGGCAACAGAACCCCAATACCCATGTCGCTTCGCAACACGGCAAGGGTTATATAGAAGTGCAATTGCTGGCCAATCGTCAGGGGCACTTCGTCAGTACCGGGCAGATCAACGGTCGGCCAGTGGAGTTCATGATCGATACCGGTGCGACCGATGTGGCGATACCCTCTGAGGTGGCCGATAAGCTGAGCCTGTCACGAGGCGTACCGGTTACGGTGAGCACCGCCAATGGCGAAAGCCGTGGCTATCGGGCAGTGCTCGACAGCCTGCAAGTGGGCGATATCGTCCTGCGCAACGTGCGTGCCTTTGTAGCGCCCGGCCTTGAGGGCGAACAGATATTGCTTGGCATGAGTGCAATGAAACAACTCGAATTTACCCAGCGCGGCGGCACCTTGCTGCTGCGTCAGACGACAAAATGATGAGGCCCGCATGAGCGATTCCCTTGACCTCAGCCTGGATGGCGTAGAACGCCGATCACTGGCTGACTTCACCGAACAGGCCTACCTCAATTACTCCATGTACGTAATCATGGATCGTGCCTTGCCGCATATCGGTGACGGCCTCAAGCCTGTACAGCGACGCATTGTCTACGCCATGAGCGAGTTGGGCCTTGGTGCTGACTCCAAGCACAAGAAGTCGGCGCGTACCGTGGGCGACGTGCTCGGCAAGTTTCACCCGCACGGCGACTCGGCCTGCTACGAAGCCATGGTCCTTATGGCCCAGCCATTCAGCTATCGCTACACGCTGGTGGACGGGCAGGGTAACTGGGGTGCGCCGGACGATCCCAAGTCTTTCGCGGCCATGCGTTACACCGAAGCCCGTTTGTCGCGTTATTCCGAAGTGCTGCTCAGCGAGCTGGGCCAGGGAACTGCGGACTGGGTTCCGAATTTTGACGGAACCCTGGATGAACCTGCTGTCTTGCCAGCACGTTTGCCGAATATCCTGCTCAATGGCACCACCGGTATCGCCGTGGGGATGGCCACTGATGTGCCGCCGCATAACCTGCGTGAAGTGGCCAGTGCCTGCGTGCATCTGCTCGATGACCCCAAGGCCAGCATCGAAGACCTGTGTGAGCACGTCAAAGGCCCGGATTACCCGACCGAGGCGGAAATCATCACGCCACGCGCCGACCTGCTGAAAATCTACGAAACCGGTCGCGGTTCGGTGCGCATGCGTGCCGTGTATCGCGTTGAAGATGGCGACATCGTGGTCACCGCGCTGCCGCATCAGGTATCGGGCGCCAAGGTGCTGGAGCAGATCGCGGCCCAGATGCAGGCCAAGAAGTTGCCGATGGTCGCAGACCTGCGTGACGAGTCGGACCACGAAAACCCGTGCCGCATCGTGATTATCCCGCGCTCCAACCGGGTCGAACTCGACGAGTTGATGCAGCATCTGTTCGCCACGACCGAGCTTGAGTCCAGCTATCGGGTGAACATCAACATCATCGGCCTGGACGGCAAGCCACAGCTCAAGAACCTGAAAGCACTGCTCAACGAGTGGCTTGTATTCCGTATCGCAACCGTTCGCCGTCGTTTGCAGTACCGTCTCGACAAGGTCGAGCATCGCCTGCACCTGTTGGACGGTTTGCTCACGGCGTATCTGAACCTGGATGAAGTTATCCACATCATCCGTACCGCCGAACATCCGCGTGCAGAGCTGATCGCGCGCTTTGGTCTGACAGAAATCCAGGCTGACTACATTCTCGATACCCGTCTGCGTCAGTTGGCGCGTCTGGAAGAGATGAAGCTGCGCAGTGAACAGGATGCCTTGCTCAAGGAGCAGGCCAAGCTTCAGGCCCTGCTGGGCAGCGAGTCCAAGCTGCGCAAACTGGTGCGTAGCGAGCTGATTGCCGACGCCGAAACCTATGGCGATGACCGTCGCTCGCCTATCGTTGCGCGTGCCGAAGCCAAAGCGTTGTCCGAAAACGAACTGATGCCGACCGAACCGGTGACGGTCGTATTGTCCGAAAAAGGCTGGGTGCGTTGCGCCAAGGGCCATGATGTCGACGCCACAGGGCTTTCCTATAAAGCAGGCGATGGCTTCAAGACCTCGGCCATCGGGCGCTCCAACCAGTTTGCCGTCTTTATCGACTCGACCGGGCGCAGCTACTCGGTGGCAGCCCATACCTTGCCGAATGCGCGTGGTCAGGGCGAGCCATTGACCGGCAAACTGCAACCACCGCCAGGCGCGACCTTCGAGTGCGTGCTGTTGCCGGAAGATGAAGCGCTGTACGTTATCGCGTCGGATGCCGGTTACGGTTTTGTGGTAAAAGGTGAAGACTTGCAGGCCAAGAACAAGGCTGGCAAGGCATTGCTGAGCCTGCCGACAGGCTCGAAAGTCATTCTGCCGCGGCCTGTGGCAGATCGTGAACATAACTGGCTGGCAGCCGTGACCACTGAAGGCCGATTACTGGTTTTCAGAGTCAGCGACTTGCCTCAGTTGGGTAAAGGCAAAGGCAACAAGATCATCGGTATTCCAGGCGAGCGTGTTGCGAGCCGGGAAGAGTATGTGACAGATCTGGCGGTAATCCCGCAAGGCGCTACGCTGGTGCTTCAGGCTGGCAAGCGTACTCTGTCGCTCAAGGCCGAAGACCTTGAACATTACAAAGGAGAGCGTGGTCGACGAGGGAACAAACTGCCAAGAGGCTTCCAGCGTGTGGATGCCCTGTTGGTGGAAAACAGCTAGGAATATTCATTTAGAGCCAGCGGTCTTCGTTTCGCCATGAAGATCGACGCATAATCGCTGGAGTCATGGCGAATATTCACGGATGATATGGTGTCTTGGGGTCTCGGCGTGGCGCAGTGCCTGCATGAGCCTATAAGTATCTACACTGTGGCCGCCTGAGGCGGCCACCTGGATGGGACGATGAATTTTCTACGCCTTCCCTTTGTCTTGTTGATGACGGGCGTTTTGGGGTTGGCTGGTTGCAGTATGCATCAGCCTACCGCGCTGTATCAGCTGGACAGTGGTGACCCGGGCCAGCCAAAACAGAGCACGGGGCTTGCTGTTTTGCTGGGTCCGGTTTCAGTTGCTGACTACCTGCAACGTGAAACCCTGCTGCAACGTCAACCTGACGGTACATTGACGGCTTCACCTGATGGCCGTTGGGCTGGCAACCTGTCTTCGGACATTGACCAGCTTCTTCTGCGTCAACTGGCCTGGAAGCTCGATAGCCAGCGAGTCGTACTCGCTCCTGCTGTCGCGAATTTCAAGCCGGATGTACAGATCGTGTTGTCGATCACCCGCCTTGATTCGGGGGCCAAGCAACCTGCCGTGCTCGATGCGCAATGGCGTTTGCTGGACCGCAAGGGCAATGTTCGCGACAGCCGTCTGGTCCACCTGGAAGAGGTTCACACTGGTGGCTCTGCCGATCAGGTCAGGGCGCAGGGTATTCTGCTGCAACGTCTTGCCGAACAGGTCAGCGTCGCGGTCAAGCCGATTTCCTGGCAAGTCGTCGACGAGCCGAAGAAGGTGCCGGTTGTGAAGGCCAAAGAGCCCGACAAGCCGAAGATCCCGATGGCTTCACCGATACGTACAGACCTTGAAGTGTTCCGCTTCTAAGTCTGAACTGTCTAGTCCTGAAATAGGTTTACACCTGTTTCAGTCTCAAAACGCCCGATGCACCGCATCGGGCGTTTTGTATTTCAAGGCCAGATGAGGCCGCTCTTCGTTATAGATCAGCACTGACTCATCCACCATTTTCACTGCATCAGCCAGATCTTTAGGCCGATGGAGTAAAAACTCGGTTTTCAAAATCCCGTTTACTCGTTCGGCCATAGCGTTCTGATAGCAGTCATAACCATCGGTCATAGAGCACCTGATCCCGTGTTTCGCATGCAACCGCTGATACAGGTCGGAGCAGTACTGGACGCCACGATCTGAGTGGTGAATCAGCAGTTGTTCGGTCTCTCGCTTACTAACCGCTTTTTCCAGCGCCTTAATCACCGATTCCGTATGCAAGCTTTCATGCACGTGATGGCCAACGATCTTGCGTGAGTAAGCATCGGTTACAAGGCTTACATAGGCCACACTTTCCTGCGTTGGCAGATAGGTTATGTCTGCAACCCAGACCTGTTCGGGTCCACTGACCACTACTTGGTCCGGGCCTGCCTTGAGCAGGTTGGGATGGCGGCGAAAGCGATGATGGCTATGAGTGGTCTTGTGATAAGCCCGCTTGC